>PFPU01000037.1 GCA_002793215.1 Flavobacteriales bacterium CG_4_10_14_0_2_um_filter_35_18 | reverse complement strand
CTCGGTCGCTATGTTTTGGCTAAACCCAACACACGGCTGGTATGTTAGTACGCTTGGAACAGAAATTTCTAGTTTGGGAGCGGTATTGCATTATACCACCGATGGCGGTGTCAATTGGACACATAATGTCATTGACAATACGGCAGGCGTATTTGGAGTTCAAGTTCAATTTTTTGATGCCAATAATGGTTGGCTAGCAACTTTCAATGCAAATACTTTGATTGGTAATGGCTATGTGTCAACAGATGGCGGTGCCAATTGGACATTTAATGGCTCAGATAGTGACGGAGGGGTAATGTATTTTTTAGATGCTAATAATGGTTGGAAAGCTTCTGCAATAGATGATAACCCACCTCATAACATAAGTCATACTACCGATGGTGGCAGCAATTGGACTGCGCAATATACCGATAACACAACGGGTGGTTTTAATGCCATTCACTTTGTTGATGCCAACAATGGTTGGGTTGTAGGCGATAATGAAAAGATACTTAAAACAACCGATGGTGGTGCAACCTGGACTCCAATAACCAATACTGGTTTGCCAGTTGGTGGTAATAATTTTACAGCTGTATTTTTTAGCAATGTAAATGTGGGGCGTATTGCAGCAGGTGGCGAAGATAACAGATATTCATCTATTTTATATACTGCTAATGGCGGAACAACTTGGGAAATACAAGCCCTTGCGCTTCCACCGAGTGTAGGTAAATCTAATAGCAATAGTGCTTCTAAAACACAAATAGCAGATGATACAGCTGACATATTTAGCATTTATTTCATAGATGAACTAAATGGTTGGTATGTAGCCGATAATGGACAAATTACGCATACAACCGGAGATCCACTAAGCGTTCAACAAAATAATTTAAATGCAATTGAAGGTTTTAGTTTTTATCCAAACCCAGCACAAGACCAATTGATGCTCAAAGCCAATCAAAAAATTGATCAGGTTGAAGTTTATAACCTTTTGGGTCAACAATTGATGCTGGTTAAACCAAATGTAAGTTCATATCAGTTAAAATTAAACACCATAAAATCAGGTCTATACTTTATAAAAGTGAAAACCAACGGTAAAACAGGAACTTATAAAGTATTAAAACAATAAATAATTTTTTTCCATATTAAAAAGCCTTCAATAATTGAGGGCTTTTTTATTGTTTTAATAGCTACCTTTGATTTATTATTGATAAAACCAACATGCAAAACCATTTGGTAACACAAAATAAAATTAAATTTTCGATTGTCATTCCGGTTTATAACCGCCCAAATGAAGTTGATGAGCTTTTGGCAAGTATAGTTCAGCAGGACTTTAAACCAGATTTTGAAGTCGTAATCATTGAAGATGGCTCTAAACATAAAGTGGATGAGCTTATCAAAAAATACCGCCAAAAACTGCAAATTAACTATTTTTTTAAAGAAAATTCAGGTCCTGGTTTGAGCCGCAATTATGGGATGCAACAGGCAACCGGCAACTATTTTATCATCTTAGATTCCGATGTGCTTTTGCCAATACATTATTTATCTGTTGTAAATGAGGCGCTAAAAAATAGTTTTACCGATGCTTTTGGTGGTGCTGACACAGCGCATCCATCGTTTTCTGCAAAGCAAAAAGCAATTAATTACAGTATGACCTCGGTTTTAACAACCGGTGGTTTAAGAGGTCATAAAAAGGGGATTGGCAAATTCCAGCCACGAAGTTTTAACATGGGTTTGAGTAAAAAGGCTTTTGAAATTACGGGTGGATTTGCTTCGCAACGCATTGGTGAAGACATTGATTTAACTTTTAGATTGTGGCAAAATGGATTTGAAACCCAATTTATTGAACAAGCTTTTGTCTATCATAAACGACGCACCAATTTTGAGCAATTTTTTAACCAAACTTTCAATTTTGGCAAGGCACGCCCCGTTTTAAATTTTAAGCATCAAAATACGGCAAAATTGACCTATTGGTTTCCGAGTTTCTTTCTTATCGGATTTTTGTTAAGCCTTGTTTTATTCCCATTTTACAAGCATCTAACCTTTGTTTTTCTCTTTTATTTATTGAGCGTGATGGTGCATGCATCTGTAATAAATAACAGTATTTTGGTCGGCATATTAAGCATCAATGCTACATTGATTCAATTTTTTGGATACGGATTTGGCTTTTTGTTAGCACAATACAAACTTCATATTTTGGGTAAAACACCTAGGCAGACTTTTCCAAATATGTTTCGCTAAAGCCAATTCAATTTTCTTACTTTTGCTAAAAATTAAAACAGATGATTTACGCCAAAAATATCCTTGAAACCATTGGTAACACGCCTTTGGTTAAATTAAATAAAATTGTTGAAGGCGTTGAAGCCTTAGTATTGGCAAAAGTTGAAACCTTTAATCCGGGCAATTCGGTTAAAGACCGTATGGCAGTAAAAATGATTGCCGATGCTGAAGCAGATGGACGCTTAAAACCTGGAGGCACTATCATTGAAGGCACTTCGGGCAATACAGGGATGGGCTTGGCATTGGTAGCAACTTTAAAAGGTTATAAGCTGATTTGTGTGATGGCCGATAAACAATCAAAAGAAAAGGTTGATATTTTACGCGCTGTTGGTGCAGAGGTTGTGGTTTGTCCAACCGATGTAGATGCGGCTGACCCGCGCTCATATTATTCTGTTTCTAAACGCTTGGCAGAAGAAATTCCAAATGCTTGGTATGTTAATCAATATGATAATCCGTCAAATACTTTGGCGCATTACCAGAGTACAGGTCCCGAAATTTGGCGTCAAACCAAAGGTAAAGTTACCCACTTTATTTCGGGTGTTGGCACTGGAGGAACCATTTCGGGCGTTGGAAAATATCTGAAAGAACAAAACCCGAACATTAAAATTTGGGGCATTGACACTTACGGTTCGGTATTTAAAAAATATCATGAAACAGGTATTTTTGATGAAAATGAAATCTATGCTTATGTTACCGAAGGTATAGGAGAAGACATTCTGCCAAAAAACGTAAACTTCGATATCATTGACGGATTTACAAAAGTAACCGATAAAGATGGGGCACTTTACACCCGAAAGTTGGCGCTTGAAGAAGGTATTTTTGTTGGAAATTCGGCTGGTTCGGCCGTGAAGGGATTGTTGCAACTTAAAGAACATTTTAAACCCGATGATGTTGTTGTTGTGCTATTTCACGACCACGGTAGCCGCTATGTAGGCAAAATGTTTAACGATGATTGGATGCGAAGTCACGGTTTTATTGAAGACAAACTCACCAATGCCGATGATTTGATTCAGGCTCACCAAAAACGACCTTTGGTAAATGTGCGAACCGAAGAATTGGTGCAACACGCCATTGAACGCATGCGAAAATACCAGATTTCACAAATCCCGGTGATTGATTCAACTGGATTTGTTGGCTCTGTTGACGAAGGTAATTTGTTGAAACTCTATTTTAACGATAAAAATATTGCCGATAAACCCATTAAAGATGTTATGCAAGAACCCTTTCCCATTGTCAATTTAAATACAAACATTGAAGAAATTACCAAGCTTATGAATAAAGGTAATCAAGCAATATTAGTAGCACTTGAGGGTGGAGGTTATGATATTATAACCAAACACGACATAGTGAGCGCGATTCATTAGGTCATTTTCAGCTCTAAGTCAAGTACTTTAAAAAAGGTTTCTGGCTCTGGTCGCACCCGATAATTATCGGTTAAATCGGCAAATAATATAGTCCCTTTTTTATCGGTAATCACAATAGTTGGCATCACGGTATCAGTGTCATAGCCAAGAGCTTGCATCCCTGCAGGCAAACCATTTTTGTGAAAGATTCCCAATTTTTTTGCTGCATTATTATCGACATCTACCAAAAAATTAAAATTCACATCAAATTTTTTAGCTAAACCCACCGTAAAATGATGCGGTTGTGGACTTATTAAATTCATAGTTACACCGCGTTTTTCGAGTTCCTGATATTGTCCGGCAATTTCTTTGATTTGTGCCATACAAAGCGGACACCAATTGCCACGGTAAAACATAAATATATTAGGTTTTCCAAGAAAACTAGAGGTATTGATAGGGTTATGAAACCTGTCTTCTAAATCAAAATTAGGTAATTTGGCACCAACCTTTAAAATTAATGATTCACGCTTGCCAAAACGAGAATACCAAAACACATAAAGCAACCATCCAACAAACAACAAAGCACTTGGCACCGCTTTCATAACATTGAGTTGCGCGATCTTTATCCCGTAAAGGTTAATTAAAAAACCAACCAAAATAACGGAAGTTCTAAACCATAAATTGGCACTGGTGCGCGCCGTGTTATGTAGGGTCATTGCCTTAATAAATAAAAAAGCAATGGTAAAACTGATGATAAGTTGCCCTAATTGGTCGAATTGGAAGCCATTTATGTAAAAAAGAACGAGGGTATAAATCATTAAAAGGATAGCTGCATTGATAAACAGCATAACAAAAAGGGATTTTAGTTTATTTTGCATGACATTTTTTATATCTTAGTAGGCTAACTTAGTAAAAATTACATTTCTAAAATAAATGAAGGAAGATTTTTTACATTATATCTGGAAACTGCAATTATTAAAATCAGAGAACTTGGTTGATTCTGATAAAGAACCCTTGCTAATTCACTACCAAGGGGCACAAAATTTTAATTCAGGTCCCGATTTTTTTAATGCAAAAATAGCTATTGACGGACAAGTTTGGGTAGGAAATATAGAAATTCATGTCAAATCGTCCGATTGGTATGTGCACCATCACGAGCTAGATGCCAATTATGATTCTGTTATTTTGCACGTGGTTTGGGAGCACGACATGCCTGTTTTTAGAAAGGGAAACGACACCATTCCCACCTTAGTTTTAAAAGATTTTGTTTCGGATGAAATCATTGCAAATTATTTCAAGCTCATCAATAACGCACGCGCTTGGATAAATTGCGAAAAGCAAATTGGTCAGGTTGATAAATTTGTATTAAACAACTGGCTTGAGCGCTTATATGTGGAGCGTTTAGAGCAAAAATCACTTTTGATTAATGAATTGTTGCTGCAAACCAATAACGATTGGGAAGCGGTTTTTTTTATGCTTTTAACTAAAAATTTTGGACTTAAAGTTAATGGTTCAGCCTTTTTTAACCTCGCTAAAGCGATTGATTTTAAGGTAGTAAGAAAAATACGTCCTAATCTTTTAGATTTAGAAGCGCTGTTTTTTGGCGAAGCGCAACTGCTCTCAAAACACGAGGAAGTTCCTTATTATTTGGAATTGCAAAAGGTCTATAACTATTTAAAAAGCAAATATAATTTAAACTCAAAATTTGAAGGGAGCATTCAATTTTTTAGATTGCGTCCCGATAATTTTCCAACCATAAGGCTGGCACAATTAGCGGCTTTATACCACCAAAATGAAACGCTATTCTCTAAAATTATCACTCTTAAAAGCGTTGAGGCACTTTACAATTTTTTCAATATAGAAACCAGCTCGTTTTGGAAAAACCACTATACATTTCAATCGGAAACTTCAAGTATTCGCCATAAAAAACTGAGCAAAAATTTTGTTGATTTATTGATAATTAACACCTTAATGCCGTTAAAATTTATCTATTTTAAAAAGCAGGGAAAAGCAATTGGCGAAGACCTCATTAGGCTGGTACATCAAATAAAACCTGAAAAAAATGGGGTAATTACTCAGTTTGCACTTTTAAAAATTAAGGCCGATTCGGCCTTTCATTCTCAGGCTTTGTTGCAACTTAAGAATGATTATTGCACGCCAAAAAGATGTTTGCAGTGTCAAATTGGATACCAACTTTTAAAAAACAATCCTAATAATAACGCCAAAAGCAATTAGAATTACTTGCCAAATATGTGTAATTTTAGCGCTTTAATTGCAATTTATTAATGGCCTATTCCTCAAAACTTTTAGCACAATTAGTTACGCAGATTTGTATTGAAAATAAGGTGTTAACTAGTGTAATTTCTCCAGGTTCTCGCAACGCACCGCTTATTATTTCATTTACGGCGTGTGCCGCCCTCAAAACCTATCAAATTGTAGATGAGCGTTGTGCTGCCTTTTTTGCCTTAGGTTTGGCGCAACAAACGCAAAAGCCGGTGGTTATTTTTTGTACCTCAGGTTCGGCTTTACTCAATTATTATCCGGCTATAGCCGAAGCTTTTTATAGCAACATTCCTTTAATTGTGGTTTCAGCCGATAGGCCTAGCGATAAGATTGATATAGGTGACGGACAAACCATCCGACAAGAAAATGTGTTTTTAAATCACAGTTTATATAATGCCAATTTGATTGAAGAGGATGCTAAAATTGACTTTAATTGTGCCGAAATTTTAAATGCTTTTAAAACGGCCATCCTAAAAAAAGGTCCCGTGCATATTAACATTCCGTTTGAAGAACCCCTTTATAATACCGATTTTGAATGGCATTTGCCAGCTCATTTAAATCTAAAACTCAATTTAAAAAAACCATTAAGTCCGAACAATCAAGCACTAAATGCGATTAAAAATTGGAACGAAAGCGCTAAAAAAATGATTTTAGTGGGTGTAAACCAACCTGATAAAAGGCTAAATAAACTTTTGGCAAGTTTAGCCGCCGATCCATCGGTTATTATTTTAACCGAAACAACTTCAAATGTTTATCATAGTGATTTTGTAAACACCATTGATAATCTCATATTTTCCTTAACGGATATACAATTAAAAACTTTAAAACCCAACTACTTGCTAACACTAGGGGGGATGGTAGTTTCTAAACGCATCAAACAATTTTTACGCACCTTTAAGCCAAATTTTCATTGGCATCTTTCAGAATTTAATGCACCCGACACTTATTTTTGTTTATCGGGGCAAGTGGCCATGCCTTCAACCGATTTTTTAAGTGAATTAATAGCAAGTAATAAAGCTATTGAAAGTCATTTTAAAGCCGATTGGCTCAGCCGAAAAGCACGTGTTGAAGGGGCGCATAACGATTTTATGACGCGCGTGCCACATTGTGATTTAGCCGTTTTTAATGAAATTATTAAGGCGCTGCCTAAAAATATTAATTTGCAATTGGCAAACAGTTCGGTGATTAGGTATGCGCAATTATTTCATATTAACAACACCATAAAAGTGTTTTGCAACCGCGGAACTAGTGGCATTGACGGGAGCACCTCAACAGCTATTGGCGCAGCTTGTGCCGTTGATGCGCAAACGGTTTTTATCACAGGAGATTTGAGTTTTTTTTACGATAGCAATGCACTGTGGAATAATTACGTTCCTAAAAATTTTAAAATTATTTTAATCAACAATGGTGGTGGTGGAATTTTTAGAATTCTTCCCGGACCACAATCTACTAATGCCTTAGATTTTTTTGAAGCGCCCCATCAGTTTACGGCTGAGCATTTGTGCGCCATGTACCATTTTGAATACCGCCTTTTAGAACACCTTGACGGATTAATAAATGAATTACCAAAATTTTTTACCAATAAAAAAGGTCCTAGCTTGTTAGAAATAAAAACACCTAGAACCTTAAACGATAAAGTTTTAAAAGAATACTTTAAAATATTGCGTTAGCCTAAAGCTTTAAAAAAGTCTTCAGACTCATAGAAAGCGCGTCTTTATTAACCATAACCGAAATGGTTTTCATTTTAATAAATGGCAAACTCATATAAACGTAACCACCATTAGCTGCCTTGGTGCTCCAAGAGTTTTTTACTTTATAGTAGGTTTTTCCATTTTGGTCAGTTAACATACCCGTAATGTGCATTAAATGGTCGTCGGTGGTGCTATAATCTTCAAAGTTTTGTTGGCGCGATAGTTGTGTAACTTCCTGTTCTTTAACAATTTCAGTTAAACTCTTTTCATTGTCTTTCGCGTTTAGCGGTAAAACAGCCACGCCGTATTTTGAAGAAAATGAGGGTTCAGAAACATCTACATCTAAAGCTACCGTAAAACCGTTTGCCAAGGCGGTATTGATAACATTAACCAATTCATTTAATGGAATGTTATAAAAGTTGCCGTTTGAAAAGTTATCGGGAATATTTAAAATAAATTTTGAATAAAATGGTTTTTGCGTAAATGAGGTAATGCTCACATAATCATCAGGATTAAACTTGGTAAAAGCAGCAAAAGTTTTTGGTGTATAAACATTTTTGTCGTAGGTAAAACTCACCGGATTTTCACCTATATAATGATTTAAAAGGCTATCAATAGCCGATTGCCATTGGGCTGCGCCCTTTTTATCTGCGCTTTTAATATAATTGTCGAGTGTGTTTTTTAAAAGGTTAAATAATTCTTGATGGTTATAATTTGTTTGGTCATTTTGCAAACCCAAAAATACAGCACGCGGAACAATTCCAAATTCGCGAACGGCATTGGTAACGTCGTGTGCTAAACCACCTTCACTAAATTGCGCCGTACCTTGTCGCATCACGTAATTCCACGCTTTTAAGTTGTAAGTATTTCTGACAAAATACATTTCGGAAATATCAATTGTCATGCCACTGAGGCGTTTTATTTCAGATTCAACAAATGAGTTTGTGGCAAAACTCCAACAAGTACCAGTGTTTCCTTGATTTTTAACCGAGCTAGCTAAAATATCTTTTACAGGTGTAAACTGATATTTTTGGGCTTCAATTGTTGAAGCAACTAAAAAAACAAATAAATAGAAGAGTAATTTTTTCATAAGTATAAAGGTATTTAGCAATGATTTTATTTATCATCATTTGTGCCGCCGCGTTTTTTGACAACTCTGTCAATATTTTCATAGAAGGCATCGAGATTGGGGTCGCTTTGATCCATTTTGGCATAACCCATTTTATAATATTTAAGGGCATCTTTAAATCTATTTCCAGTTTCATAATACAGGCCAATATAATAGTAGCCTAAAGGTGAATTAGGAAAAATACGCAAAATCATTTTGCCAAATTCGTTGAGATAAGCGCCATCCGATTTATCGATAATTAAGGGTTCAATGCGCAAAATATCTTTTTGACGGATTTCAATATTGGTACCAAAAAAGTATTCAATTTCAACGTATTTCTTCTCTAAATAAGCAATGGCATCGGGCGGTTCCATTAATGAAACCACGGTATCAAATTCCTCTTTGCTTATGGGACCATACATTTTAAAGATAAAAGCTAAGGCGCTTGGAATGGCTAAACCAATAGAAGCAGTGTAAGTTACCTCATCAAATAAAACCATTTTATGATTAATAAAGGTATTTTTATAGGTATCGAGTAGTGTGTTCATTCCTAAAATGCGATCTTGTTTTTCTTTTGAATTATAAGAACCGGAACTTAAATAGTAGTAGGTTGGAATGTTAATACTCGGTATTTTATTTTTAATCAACGCCGCCATTCCGTCGGCATAACTTGGATTTAAATTGATAAATGCATTAAAAATTGACTGGTCTTTTACAAAAAAATAGTTTATAAAATTGGCTGTTAATGACTTTCCTACAAGCACTTTAAAGGGCGATAATCTATAATGGTCATCAAAATATTGCAACAATTCTAGGTCGATAAAATTTTTAAAATCTTCGGCTAAATGCGTTGGTAAACTGGTAGTAGGCTCATAAGCACAATCTTCAATTCGCGATTTATTTTGAGAAATTCCGACAATAATTTGCTCGGGAGCTTCTTGATTTTGCGCAAATAATTTTGAGTTTGCTACGTAAACATCAAATAAATCTTCGGCATCTAAAATAACAGCCAGAGGATAAACCTTTGTAGAGTCCTGCTGATAAGAAGGCGGAACATAAATTTTGATGTTGCGAAATTGTTGAAGAATCTTAGATTCAAAATTTTGACTCGTTATTTGTGAAAAAACGGGTTGTAACAACATCAAAAAAATGACTTTTAAAAAGAATAATCTCATAGGTATATTTTAAAAGGGAAAGTTACTAAAATTTTTTTAGTAAAATCAATAGTGATATCTTTACAATCCTAAAAATTGTGAGATGACAAAAAGAAAATGGACTTCAATAAAAGACTATGAAGATATAAAATTTGAATTTTTTGAAGGTATTGCCAAAATTACCATAAACCGACCAAAGGTTTACAATGCTTTTAGGCCAGAAACCAATTTTGAAATGCTTGACGCGATGGATATTTGCCGTGAGCGTCCCGAAATTGATGTCATTATTTTTACAGGCATTGGCGACAAAGCATTTTGTGCCGGTGGCGATCAAAATGTTAAAGGGGTTGGTGGCTATATTGGCAAAGATGGCATTCCACGTTTAAATGTTCTCGATTTACACCGAAAAATTCGCGAAATTCCAAAACCCGTTATCGCCATGGTAAACGGTTACGCCATTGGTGGCGGCCATGTGCTGCACGTGGTTTGCGATTTGAGCATTGCTTCTGAAAATGCAAAATTCGGACAAACTGGACCAAAAGTTGGCAGTTTTGACGGCGGCTTTGGCTCCTCTTATTTAGCGCGCATTGTGGGTCAAAAAAAGGCACGTGAAATTTGGTTTTTATGCGAACAATATACCGCTAAAGAAGCCCTAGATATGGGATTGGTAAATAAAGTGGTGCCACTAAAAGACTTAGAAGACACCACTATTGCTTGGTGTAAAACCATTCAAAAACGCTCGCCTATGGCTTTGCGCATGATAAAACGCTCGCTTAACGCAGAGTTAGACGGTCAACATGGTTTAATGCAATTGGCAGGTGATGCAACCTTGATGTTTTATATGATGGAAGAAGCGCAGGAAGGTAAAAAAGCCTTTTTAGAAAAACGCGATCCAAATTTTAAACAATTTCCAAAGTTTCCTTAAAAAAGCATCAAGAATAAAGTATCAAGAATTAAAACAACTAACACCAATCACCATGAAAATTATTTGTATTGGGCGCAATTACGCCAAGCATATTGAAGAATTAAAAAACGAACGCCCCACCGAACCAGTCATTTTTTTAAAGCCCGATTCGGCGATACTCCCTAAAAAAACACCTTTTTTTATCCCTGCTTTTACGGATGAAATTCACTATGAAGTAGAAATATTAGTCAAAATTAATAAAGTTGGAAAGTTTATAGAATCAAAATTTGCACCCAAATATTACGATGAAATAGGTTTAGGAATTGATTTTACCGCTCGTAGTTTACAAAGTCAATTAAAAGCCAAAGGTTTGCCTTGGGAAAAAGCGAAAGCCTTTGATGGCAGTGCCGTTATTGGCGATTTTTATCCTAAAGAACAATTTGATTTAGAGCAAATAAAATTTCAATTAATTAAAAATGGCGAAACCGTTCAAGACGGCAATTCTAAATGGATGCTTTGGCGTATTGACGATTTGATAAGCTATGTTTCTCAATTTTTTACCCTTAAAAAAGGAGATATCATTTTTACAGGTACACCTGAAGGCGTGGGACAAGTTAATCCTGATGACCAATTGGTTGGAATTTTAGAGGGTAAAAAGGTATTTGAAATTAAGGTCAAATAAGCCCTTTAGTTAATAGCTATGAATTTATCAGTTGTTATAAAACTTGCCGAAAAAGAGGCGGAATTAGCGCAAATTCTTCTGTTACAAGATGCCAATCATTTCACAATGGTGTCGCAAGCTCAAAAACAAAGTGATGGATTTGTAACGGTGCAACACACTTTGCCGCTTTTAAAACAAATGCAAGCAGGTGTCCCTCAAATTATTGCTGTTTACAATGATAAAGTGGTGGGTTATGCGCTGAGTATGTTGACCACATTTAACCAAGAAATCCCCGTTTTAGCACCGATGTTTCAGGTATTTTCACACTTGACTTACCAGCAAAAAGCCCTATCAAATTACCATTATTATGTGATGGGACAAATTTGTATTGCCACTGCGTTTAGAGGACAAGGACTTTTTAAAAAATTATACCTAAAACACAAAGAAATTTTTAAGGACGATTTTGACTTTTGTTTAACAGAAGTATCCGTAAACAATCCGCGATCACTAAAAGCGCATGAAAATGTTGGTTTTAAAACCATTCACCGTTATACCGACGAACAAGATACTTGGAATATTATGCTTTGGGATTGGCAGTAGGCTTCCTAAAATTATAAAGGGTTATTAGGAGTATCGCTAACAAAACCGCCGCGCCCAATTGATGTAAAACACCTAAACTTATTGGAACGGAATTAATTAGCGTAAAAATACCTAAGCCAAATTGCAAGAAAATCATACCTATTAAAAACGTGTTACAATTTTGTTGCGCCAATGATAGCGTGTATTTTTTACTTTTTATAAAATAATTGATAAATAACAATAACAGCATGGCGCCAAGCCAACGGTGAATGAATTGCACTAATAGGGGGTTTTCAATCAAACTTAAAAAACCAGTTTCTTTAAAAGCGTCAATAGCCAATTGTGGTAACCATTTCGAACCCATTTTTGGATAACTGGGATAGAGGTAGCCCGCTTTTAAACCCGCTGTAAATGCACCAAAAATAATTTGAAGACTTAAAACCCCCAATAGCCATTTGAGATTGGTGGCCAATTTTGGGAAATAATTAGTAGGTTTTTTATGGTCAGTTAATATAGGTAGGGCGGTCCATAAAAGATAGCCAAATAAAAACAGTGCGGTAACCAAGTGCAGCGCCAATCTAAAATGGCTCACACTTGGGCGATCTACTAAACCACTTTTGACCATAATCCAACCAATAAAACCTTGTAAACCACCTAATAAAAAAATAAATAAGAGGTGTTTAAGCAGGTTTTTATCTTCAAGTTTTTTAGTAAAATAAAACCAAAAAAATGGAATTAAAAAAACCAATCCTATGAGGCGACCAATCAATCTGTGGATAAATTCCCACCAAAAAATGGACTTAAAATCATCTAAAGTAAAGTTATTATTGTACTTAATAAATTCGGGGGAAGTTTTGTAACGGTTGAATTCGGCATTCCATTCATCTAAATTTAAAGGAGGGACAATCCCAGAAATAGGTTTCCAATTTACAATTGAAAGTCCGGATTGTGTTAAACGCGTAATTCCGCCAACCACCACCATTGTAATGACCAAAATAGCTCCTAAAACGAGCCAATATCCAACAATTTTTGGTGTTTTTTGCGTCATTAAATTTTTTTGACAAAGATAAATAAAACAAAAAATATAATATCAATAGCGGTGATTAAATCATAAAAAAAGCAGAAATAATCGCCGATTATTTCTGCTTTTTTAAAATGATAAATTGAAATTAAAATCCGAAGCCAAAGCCAAGATTAAAAATAATCAATCCGCTTGAGCTAATGCCCGGGATATTAGGGATGTCTTCTTTGCCCGTTTGCGGAGTGCCATTAACATTACCGTGAATGATTACTTTATCAGGAACGGTTCCAAAACCGTAACCAACTTCCGTTCGCATATAAAAAGTGCGTCCCATTTTTAAGCCTAATTTAGCATTAATGGTATTTATGGTTAAACTACCCGTAGCTTCACCAGTAAATGTTTGCCCACCAGAAGTTTGGGAATCGGTATAAGTACCATCAAGGTTAAAACTGCCGTAAGCAAATGAACCATAAAAGCCTTTACCAGTTGGTTTAAAATAAATGTTAGCGCCCGCTTCAAAATAATTAAAATCGACAGCTACATTGTCAAAATCGCCGGCATAGGTAGAATAATCAACATAAACGCCAAAGCGTTTAGCTAAAACAAACTCGGCGTTGCCCCCAACAATATTGGGGATGCCTACTTTAAAACCAAGTCTAAATGGTTTAATACTTTTTTCCTTGTCTTGTGCTTGTACTCCCACAAAAAGGAGTAACATAAAAAGCGTTACTAATAATTTTTTTAACATAATAGGTTGATTTAGGTTAAATTAATGGCGTAAATATAAATACATTTTTTTAATATTTATAATAGGATATTTCCCCTTTTTAATTTATTTTATTAAATAGGCAATGAAGCAAAATTGGACTAATTTTGAAAACCCTAAAAATAACAGATTTTGAAAGCAGAAATAATAACCATTGGCGATGAAATATTAATTGGTCAAATACTGGATAGCAACTCTAAATGGATGGCCGAACAACTCAATGCCATTGGGATTGAGGTATTTCAAATAACATCCATTCACGATGATGAAACCCATATTTTAAAAGCCTTAGCAGAAGCAGCTAGGCGCGTTGACATTGTTTTGATAACAGGTGGTTTGGGTCCAACAAAAGATGACATAACAAAGTTGACTTTGGCAAAATATTTTGATGATGTGTTAATTTTACACCAAGATATTGTGTTGCATATTCAAACCTTATTTAAAAAAATTAATTATCCTTTTACCGAATTAAACAAAAAACAAGCCTTGGTGCCTTCAAAAGCGGTGGCATTGATGAATTTTTATGGTACTGCACCGGGAATGTGGTTTGAAAAAAACAAAACGATTTATGTTTCAATGCCCGGCGTGCCAACCGAAATGAAAGGTTTGATGACCAATTCGGTGTTGCCATTGCTTCAATCAAAATTTGAATTGCCCTTTATCTACCATAAAACCATTCTAACTTATGGTATGGGTGAGAGTATGTTGGCCGAAAAAATTGCCGATTGGGAAAATGAGTTGCCAAAACCTATAAAATTAGCATACCTTCCTGCTTTTGGTAGGGTGCGATTGCGTTTATCCGCCAAGGGAAAATCAAAAGAGCAAATTGTAAATTTGGTAGAAAAGGAAGCCGAAAAATTAATTCCGATTATCGGTGATATTATTGTGGGCTATGAAGAACAAGGCACTATAGAACAAATAATTGGAAAACTGTTAGTTAAAAAAAATAAAACGCTAGCAACTGCCGAGAGTTGTACAGGGGGCGCAATTGCTTCATTAATTACAACGGTTGCCGGTGCTTCGCGCTATTTTAAAGGTTCGGTTGTTAGCTATACTAAAAGCGCAAAAGAAACGATTTTAAAAGTAAATCCTGAAACCATCAATAAATACAGTGTGGTAAGTGCAGAGGTAGCTAAAGAAATGGCACTTAATGCCAAAGCTCTTTTTAAAGTAGATTATGCCATAGCTACTACCGGAAATGCAGGCCCAACGACTGATATAACCGATAAAAGTGTGGGAATCGTCTTTATAGCACTTGCTACGCCTACACAGGTTATTGTTGAAGAATTTAATTTTGGACAACCAAGAGAAAAGGTAATTGCCAGAACTACAAACAAAGCTTTAGAAATACTTAGAGCCAAATTAATAAAAAACTGAAAAATTGTTTGCTATTGATTAAATTATATATAAATTTGCACCTCGTTAAAATTAAATAAAAAACACATTATAAGATGTCAAGAGTTTGTGAGCTTACGGGTAAAAAAGCAATGACAGGAAATAACGTATCGCATGCGTTAAACAGAACTAAAAGAAAGTTCAATGTAAACCTAACTAAAAAGCGTTTTTACATTCCTGAAGAAGATAAGTGGATTACTTTAAAAGTATCAACTTCTGCTTTAAAAAATATTAATAAAAATGGCATTGCAGCTACAATAAAGGATGCACGAGCTAAAGGCTTTTTAAAACAATAATAAAAAATGGCTAAAAAAGGCAATAGAATTCAGGTAATTTTAGAGTGTACTGAGCACAAAGCTACGGGTTTACCAGGTACCTCAAGATATATTACAACTAAAAACAAAAAGAACACTCCAGATAGAATGGAAATTAAAAAATTCAATCCTATCTTGAAAAAAATGACTGTTCACAAAGAAATAAAATAACGACCTCTTTTCACTAAAGTGAAAAGTTAGATAACAACATTATAAGTCATGGCTAAAAAAGCAGTAGCATCGTTACAAACAGGTTCAAAAAGGTTAACAAAAGCAGTTAAAATGGTAAAATCACCAAAAACAGGTGCTTATATTTTTGTAGAAACCATTATGGATCCAACTAAATTAGACGAATTTTTTAAAAATTAGTCCTAATTTACATTCATTATACAAAAGCTGCTTTCTAATGAAAGTGGCTTTTTGATTTTATATATTTGCATTATTTTAGTTTAAGTTCCAAACGAATAAGATGAGTCTGTTTAAAAATTTATTTTCAAAAGAAAAAAAGGAAACACTTGATAAGGGTTTAGAAAAATCAAAAACCACATTTTTCAGCAAACTCTCAAAAGCCGTCGTCGGAAAATCAAAGGTAGATGAGGTTGTTTTAGATAAACTCGAAGAAATTTTAGTTGCTTCGGATGTTGGTGTAAATACCACACTTAAAATTATTGCGCGCATCGAAACACGCGTAGCTAAAGATAAGTTTTTAGGTACCGAAGAACTCAATCACATTTTAAGAGAAGAGATTGCTGCTTTATTGGCAATGACAAATCAAGGAAATGACGTTGAATTTACAATTCCATCCGATAAAAAGCCCTTTGTAATTATGGTAGTAGGCGTGAATGGCGCTGGAAAAACCACAACCATTGGCAAGTTGGCTTCACAATTTAAAAAACAAGGAAAGCAAGTTGTTTTGGGTGCTGCCGATACTTTTAGAGCAGCCGCAATTGAACAATTGCAAGTTTGGGCAAATCGTGTTGGTGTGCCGCTAATTAAACAACAAATGGGAAGTGACCCCGCTTCGGTAGCATTTGACACCTTGACTTCGGCTGTTAAACAACAAGCCGATGTGGTAATTATTGATACCGCCGGAAGATTGCACAATAAAATTAATTTGATGACTGAACTTACCAAAATTAAGAAAGTTATGCAAAAAGTGATTCCAGAGGCACCACATGAAGTTTTATTAGTTTTAGATGGCGCAACGGGTCAAAATGCTTTTGAACAAGCTAAACAATTTACCAAAGCTACTGAAGTAACGGCATTGGCAGTTACTAAATTAGATGGCACTGCCAAAGGTGGTGTGGTAATTGGCATTTCAGACCAATTTCAAATTCCTGTAAAATATATTGGTGTTGGCGAAGGCGTGGACGATTTGCAAGTTTTTAATAAAATTGAATTTGTAGATAGTTTTTTTAGATAGTATCAGGTTGCAGGTGTCAGGTATCAGGTAAACTAATTGGTATTTGGGCAAAAAAATAAAAAATTTACAAAACACAAAACCTAAATTAACTATGCGCACAAAATCTGCTAAACAAAATAAAATCAACGTGGTAACTTTGGGTTGCTCTAAAAATATTTATGATAGTGAGGTGCTAATGGGCCAACTTAAAGCCAATAATAAAAAGGTGGTTCACGAAGACGAGCATGACGATGGCAATATTGTGGTGATAAATACCTGCGGATTTATTGGTGATGCAAAAGAAGAGTCGATAAATACTATTTTGCATTATGCACATAAAAAAGAATTGGGCGAAGTAGATAAAGTTTTCGTTACCGGATGCTTAAGCGAGCGCTATAAAGCCGATTTAGAAAAAGAAATCACCAATGTTGATCAGTATTTTGGCACGCACGATTTGCCAAATTTACTCAAAGCGCTTGAAGCGGATTACAAACATGAACTTATAGGTGAGCGTTTAACAACCACGCCAAAACATTACGCCTATCTTAAAATTGCCGAGGGTTGCGACCGTCCCTGTTCTTTTTGTGCCATTCCGTTGATGCGTGGCAAACACGTTTCAACGCCCATTGAAGAAGTGGTTGAAGAAGCGACAAAATTGGCAAAAAAAGGCGTTAAAGAATTGATTCTTATTGCACAAGATTTGACCTATTACGGGTTAGACATTTACAAAAAACGCGAATTAGCAAAACTGCTAAAAGCCTTGGTTAAAATTGACGGGGTTGAATGGATACGATTGCATTACGCTTTTCCGAGCGGATTTCCGTTAGATGTTTTAGAGGTGATGAAAAATGAATCTAAAATTTGTAATTACCTCGATATTCCGTTGCAACATATTAACACAGAGCTTTTAACATCTATGCGCCGTGGTACAACTCACGAAAAAACAACCGCGCTAATTGCTCAATTTAGAAAAGCCATTCCAAATATGGCCATCCGCACCACCTTGATTGTGGGCTATCCAAATGAAACCGAAGCGCAATTTCAAGAATTAAAAGATTGGATTCAAGAAATGCGTTTTGATAGATTAGGCTGCTTTGCCTATTCGCACGAAGCGCAAACACATGCCTATTTATTAAAAGATAATGTTCCCGAAAATATTAAACAGCAACGTGTTGCCGAAATTATGGAACTTCAAAGTCAGATTTCTTTTGAACTAAATCAGCAAAAAGTAGGTCAGGTTTTTAAATGCTTATTCGACCGAAAAGAAGGTACTCAATTTATTGGTCGTACCGAATTCGATTCACCCGATGTTGATAATGAAGTGCTTGTAGATGCTTCAAAACATTATATCCAAATGGGACAGTTTATAAATATAAAAATTACCGAAGCGGGCGATTTTGATTTATACGGCACACCTGTTTAGTTAAGCTTTTCTTAAAATAAATTGGTGTGTAGATTATGAAATCTGAATTTTGTTTTTGCTAAGGTTAAATTATATATTTTTACAAAAATATTTTTAATGACGCCTAAAAATTCTTGTGATTCTAAAACAAAGGATGCCGATTGTTGCGAAAATTTAAGTATCAAGCAGTCCCAAAATGCCAGTTTATCTTATAAAAATACAGGCTATTTTTCGAGTCTTATTTGCGATTATTTAGATAAAAAAGATTCTTTAAAGCCTTTTTATCAAAATTTTTCAAACCTTAACGGATATAAACAGCAGATTGCCTTAAAGCAAAACTGTATAAGTGCCTCATCACAAACGCGTCAAGTTTTAGTATCAGCGCTTAAGTTGCAATATAAAAAGGTTCAAGCTTCTGAGCCGAGTTTAAAAAATATTCAGTCGCTTTTAAGCGAAAACACCTTTACGGTTACAACCGGGCACCAGTTAAATTTATTTACCGGACCGCTTTATTTTTTATACAAAATTGTTACCGTAATTAATTTAGCTAAAGAATTAAAGTGTGCATTTCCAGATAAAAATTTTGTTCCCATTTATTGGATGGCAACCGAAGACCACGATTTTGAAGAAATTAATTACTTTAATTTTAAAGGACAAAAAGTAAAGTGGAATGGTAGTGCAGGAGGTGCCGTTGGTCAGTTGTCAACCAAGGGTTTAAATGAAGTTTTTAATGAATTTTCAAAAAATATAGGAAGCAATAAGTCAGCAGAATATCTTAAAGAACTATTTGAAAAAGCCTATTTAAAACACGAAAATCTGGCCGATGCTACTTTTTATTTGGCAAACGAATTATTTTCAAGCTATGGTTTGGTTATTATTGATGCCGATAATTCTGATTTAAAAAGGCTTTTTGTTCCCATTATCA
>PFPU01000039.1 GCA_002793215.1 Flavobacteriales bacterium CG_4_10_14_0_2_um_filter_35_18 | reverse complement strand
CATATTGCGCAACAATTAGCACAAAATCTACGAGCTCACAAAAGCGTTTTGGTTACGGGTGGTGGCGCTTATAATCAGTTTTTAATTAAAAGATTTAAGGAGTTGTCTCACTGTGAGTTGACACTTCCTCCAAGTGATATTATTGAATTTAAAGAAGCCTTAATCTTTGCTTTTTTGGGGTTATTGAGGTTAGAAAATAAAGTCAATTGTTTAAAAAGCGTTACCGGGGCTAGCAAAGACCATTCTTCAGGTAAAATTTTTTGATTTACTTTTGAAAGGGGAATAAAGTCAGAAGTTGGCAGACCGAAGTTCATTGTTCAATGTTCAAAGCTTAATGCTCCTTAATGTTGAATTTTAAAGCCGGAAGACCGAAGATGGCAGTGAAAAAAATCTTTATTTTAAGCAAATTACGGTAAGTATTAAGATTATTTAACTGCTTACAGTTCGCTAAGATAGCCTCCCATTTTAGCTTGCAATTCCATCGCTTTTTCTTTGGCTTTTTCGGCAAAATCTAATCCGCTTGAAGCGTAAATAATATCGCGGGTAGAATTTATAAGTAAACCAACATTTTTAGTCAAACCATATTTGCAAACCTCGTCAATTGTGCCTCCTTGCGCACCAACACCGGGAACTAACAAAAAGTAATTTGGAATTAGCTCACGAACTTCCTTAAAAAATTCTGGTCTGGTTGCCCCAACTACAAACATCAATTGCTCACTATTTTTATAAGTTAGTGCCGTTTTGATAACTTTAAGATAAAGGGCTTCATTGTTAACAATCAAGTTTTGAAAATCACTTCCACCTTTATTAGAAGTGAGCGCTAAAAGAATGGTTATTTTGTTTTTAAAGGCCAAAAAAGGCTCAACCGAATCACTGCCCATATAAGGAGCTACGGTAAGCGCATCAAAGTTTAAACCTTCAAAAAATGCTTTGGCATAGCGGGTTGAAGTATTGCCTATATCCCCTCGTTTGGCATCGGCAATGGTAAAAATTTTGGGATAATTTTGATTTAAAAAATCAATAGTTTTTTGCAAAGCCAGCCAGCCTTTAATGCCATAAGCTTCATAAAATGCCGTATTAGGCTTATAAGCAACCACATATGGATGGGTTGCAAGGATGATTTGTTTATTGAATTCGAATATTGGATCTTCAAGTTTTAGCAAATGGCTTGGAATTTTATCTAAATCGACGTCCAATCCCACACATAAAAAAGATTTTTTTAATTTGATTTGAGCTAAAAGTTCGTTTGAATTCATCAGTTTTATAAAGCTTGCCACAAAAGTAGCGATTTTAATACTTTAAGTTATATTTGTATCTTAAAAAAAGTTGCCTTGCACTATCTACTAAATAAAATTTTCTACAGTTTTTTAACCCTATTTGGTGTGGTAACGGTCATCTTTTTATTATTTAGTGTGCTTCCGGGAGATCCAGCGCGAATGATGCTTGGCCAACGTGAAGACAGTGCCCAGTTGCAAATTGTCAAACACAAATATGGTTTTGATAAGCCGCTTTATCAGCAATATATCTATTATTTAAATGATTTATCACCTTTTTCAATTCACAGCACAAAGTCAAATGATTATACCTTTTTGAATGCCGATAAATACACTTATTTTAGACTGCTGTCACTTAAAAATTACAGCATCGTTTTAAAATATCCCTATTTGCGGACATCCTTTCAAAAAAGCGGACAAAAGGTGAGCCAGATTATTGCCGAAACCCTTCCGAATACAGCAGTTTTAGCAGTTGCAGCCATCAGTTTGGCGTTTATCTTAGGAATCATTTTAGGGATTATTTCGGCGGTTTTTAAAAATACCATCATCGATAAAGGCATCGCCGTTTTTAGTACTTTAGGGATGAGTGTGCCCTCTTTTTTTTCTGCAATTTTATTTGCTTGGTTATTTGGATTTGTTTGGCATAAATATACCAACCTTCAAATGACAGGCAGCTTATATGAAGTAGATGATTTAGGAAGAGGTATTTACATTCAATGGAAGAATTTGATTTTGCCCGCAATAGTCTTAGGAATACGACCCTTAGCGGCCGTAAGTCAGCTTACCAGAGGCGCTTTATTAGAAGAACTCAACAAAGATTATATAAAAACAGCTAAAGCCAAAGGCTTATCACCCTATCAAATTATTAAAAAGCACGCATTAAAAAATGCTTTAAATCCTGTGGTAACAGCTATTTCGGGTTGGTTTGCATCACTTTTAGCAGGCGCTGTTTTTGTTGAATACATATTCAATTGGAATGGTTTGGGAAAAGAAATCGTTTCTGCCCTAAATACCTTAGATTTGCCGGTAATTATGGGAAGTGTTTTGGTTATTGCCACCATGTTTTTAATTATCAACATCTTAGTAGATTTTATTTACCGCTGGCTAGACCCAAGAATTAGATTAAGTTAAATTTTAAATAATATCAAATGAGAACAAAAATTGTAGCAGGAAACTGGAAGATGAATTTGGGTTATAAAGCCTCGATTCAACTTGCAAAAGAAATTGAAAACCAAGTTAAAAACACGAATCAGAATAAAACAAGGGTGTTAGTTGCACCAACATTTGTCAATTTAAAAGGCACTTTAGAACAATTAAATGAAGGGATTGTTGAAGTAGCTGCTCAAAATATGCACCAAGCTGAAAATGGCGCTTTTACCGGAGAAATTTCTGCCGAAATGCTTGTAGAAATTGGCATTAAGACAGTGATTTTAGGCCATTCGGAACGTCGCGCTTATTTTAATGAAACCGATAAGGCTTTAGCCGAAAAGATTAACACCATTTTAAAACACCATTTAGAAACCATTTTTTGTTTTGGAGAAGTTCTTGAAGATAGAAAAGCCGGAAATCATTTTAAGGTAGTTGAATCACAATTAAAAAATGCTTTATTTCACATAAAATCAGACGATTGGAGTCAAATTATTTTGGCTTACGAACCTGTTTGGGCTATTGGTACCGGCGAAACTGCTAGCCCCGAACAAGCGCAAGAAATGCATGCTTTTATCCGAAATTTAGTAGCAAAGCAATACGGCTCTAAAGTTTCCAATACCGTTTCTATTCTTTATGGAGGTAGTGTTAAACCAAATAATGCTCAAGAACTATTTTCAAAACCTGATGTAGATGGCGGACTTATAGGCGGTGCTGCTTTAAATGTAGCTGATTTTATGGGTATTATTCAAGCTGCAAATCTTTAACAGTTTTTCAATAAGATGATTTATTTATCCTATAATTTTGAAATTTTGCCACTTGAATTAGGACGAGAAATTCTGATTGCTGAGCTAGGAGAAGCTGGATTTGAGAGTTTTACTGAAACCGAAGTCGGCGTAATTGCTTATATTAAAAAAGACGAATGGAATGAAACACTTTTAAATGACATTCAAATTTTAGAATCTAGTGCATTTAAAATTTCTTATACTAAAGAAGAAATAGCACAAGTCAATTGGAATATAGAATGGGAAAAAAACTTTAATCCCATAATTATTGATGAAAAAGTGAGTATTCGCGCGCCTTTTCACGCCAAACCTGAAAATGTTGAATACGATTTAATAATTGAACCAAAGATGAGTTTTGGCACCGGTCATCATCAAACCACTCATGTGATGGTGCAACATCTAAACGACCTAAATTTAACTGATAAAAAAGTGCTCGATATGGGTTGCGGCACAGGAATACTAGCAATTTTTGCCGAAAAAAAAGGCGCTAATTTTATAGATGCCATTGATAATGATGCTTGGTGTTATGAAAATTCGGTTGAAAATGTTGAACGCAATAATTGTCATCATATCAATGTTTATGAGGGAGATGCGGCACTTTTATGCGATAAAATTTACGATGTTATTATTGCCAATATCAATAGAAATATCCTTTTACAGGATATTAAAACTTATAGTGCCAGCCTTAAAAAAGAAGGGGTCTTATTGCTAAGTGGATTTTATGTTGAAGATAGGCCGGCAATAGAAGCCGAAGCAAAAAAATACCAACTCAAAAAAGTGAATTATAAAGAACGCGATAATTGGGTGGGGGTAAAGTTTATTAAATTCTAAATTTTTTTATAATTTAGCTTTATGAAAATGGAAACTCAAAAAAAACTTCGTGAAGAACTTGATTTGTTAATTCAAGAAAATGAATTACACGAGATTATTCTTTTTAATGACGAGGTAAATACCTTTGATCATGTGATTGAAATGCTTATAAAAGTTTGCGAACACACTCCTGAGCAAGCCGAACAATGCTCTATTATTGTTCATAATAATGGAAAATGTATTGTAAAAACAGGTGATTTTTCTGACTTAAAGCCTCGTTGTACTAAATTGCTTGAAGCTGGTTTATCAGCCGAATTAGTTTAAAAAATAACTGCTTTTAAATTGGTTATCTTAAATTATTAAGCTGTTGGCTGATTGAAAATAACCAAGTTTCTAAATCTTCGGCTGCTTTAGAATTGTTGTTAATAGCCCAATCGCCTGTTTGTTTTAAGAGCACTTGCTTGTATATTTTTGTCTGGTTATTAAAGGTATAACCTAAATAATACGAAACACCCGCATCATTCATTTCATTTTTTGGCTTTGTGGTGGTCGCTCTTGAAGCGTTTGACAATAAAGGTAGTTTAGATTTTAATTCTGCTAGATTAACAGTCAAACAAACGCCGTTCGTTTGACTTAAATTGGCGTCCATTGCTTGTTCGCTTATTTGATTTAATGAATCTATATTATTCCAATGTTGTGGCAAATTGTAGCAAAAAACATTTCCAACAGAATCAATTAAAAATCCGGTATGCACTTTTCCCCAGGCAAAATTTATATAACCAGCTTCAAATAAAATTTTTTGGTTAAAATTAGGGTTTACTATTTTTGTAGCATCGCAAGTTGTTAGAAATATTGATATTAAAAGAGTTACAGAAAATAACTTTATTGTTTTCATTTTGGCTAATTTGATTTTTTTAGACTACAATTATTATTCCAAAATTCTCGTTTTATTGTTGGAGTTAACTTTTAATAAGGTGTATTTTAGTTTGACGTCCGTCAATATAATGGACGCCTTTTTCTGTAAACACGGCAACTTGTTCGAGCATGATTCTTATTTCGGTTTGCCATTCGGGAATGAGAACTGTATTATTGAGTTCAATGGCGTAAACGGTATTGTAATTTAACGGATAATCACCTGTTATTGGCACGCCTTGTTGAGCATCCCACATGCCAATTGTTGGGCCTGCCGAATGGCCATAATAGCCTAGTGGATGTGAGTAAATGCTTGGATTAAGTCTTTTGTTTTTGGCTTCAACAAGTGATTTCAACAAAATTTCATTGCCACTTTTACCCTCAATAAAATTTTGGGTTAAAATGTCTTGCAAGGCGTTTCCGGCTTCAAAAGCACGTGTTAAATAGGTGGGAATTTCAGTTTCATTTGGTTTTAAAACATAGGCATGTTCTTGGCAATCGGTATTGAGGCGAAGATAAGTAATGCCAAAATCGCAGTGTAATAAATCGCCTGCCTGAATGATGGATAAACCAGTTTGTTGATTAGCAGATGCTAATTCGGTTTTAGCACGTTGAATATCAATATCGGGATGAAACCATGTTTGTAAACCCAAATCGGAAACTTTTTGGCGTAGCCACCAAACGACGTCATCGGTTGTAGTTTTACCTGGTTTAATCACTTTTTCCGAAAAGGCCTCTTTAATAATGTCATGAGTAGTTTTTGCAAGCATTTCATAGAGCTCCAGCTCTTTAGGTGTTCTGGTTTCTATCCAACCAATAGCCAATTTTTCGGCTGAGACAACGCGATTTTTATAGTTATTGGGAAGTTTATTTGTAAAGGCTTCATAGTCGGTTTTGGTAATTCCATCTGCTAAAGCGAAATGTTCAGAATAATTAAGTCCGATATTTTTAGGATTTTTGTCTTTGATGAGCTCCATCACAGCGTCCCATTGATCGGGAAATTTAGAAACATCCCAAGCCGATTTAAAATTATTTTCAATGTCATATCGGGCTACTGCAAATTTTTCAACCTGATTTTGATTTTTAGGTTTATAAAAAACTAAAATAGTACGCCTTCGTGCTGATAACCAAGTTGCTGGTAACATTGTTTTTAAAACAGGATCTTCAAGGTATTCTCTTGAAATTAACACCCACATTTCAATGCCCGTTTTTTCCATGAGATTTGGTAGGAGGGTTTCAAAACGCTCATCTAAAATTTTATTGATGGTTGTTGCCTGATTTTGAATTGAAAGTGTTTGAGCGGTTAGGTTTAAACCGATAAAAAGTATCAAAAAATTTACGAATAATTTCATAAGGTTAGGTATTAGTAAAAAAGAATATTAATTATAATGGAATGTTTCCATGTTTTCGGTTTGGTTTTAAAACGTCTTTATTTTCAAGTATTTGAAAGGCTTTAATCAATTTGCGCCGGGTGTTTTTTGGGTAGATAACTTCATCAATAAAACCACGTCGTGCGGCGCGATAAGGGTCGGCAAATTTAAAAGCATATTCAGCTTCTTTTTCTTTCCATTTAGCTTCGGGATTTGCAGCCGATTTAATTTCATTTTTAAAAATAATTTCAGCGGCTCCTTTGGCTCCCATAACGGCAATTTCGGCTGTTGGCCATGCAAAATTAAAGTCTGCGCCAATGTGTTTTGAATTCATCACATCATAAGCGCCCCCATAAGCTTTTCGAGTAATAACCGTAATTCTAGGTACAGTAGCTTCGCTTAAAGCGTATAATAATTTCGCGCCATTGGTTATGATGCCATGCCATTCTTGATCGGTTCCGGGCAAAAAACCAGGCACATCTACTAAAACCAATAGAGGAATGTTAAAGCAATCGCAAAAACGCGTAAATCGCGCGCCTTTTACAGAGCTGTTTACATCGAGGCAACCCGCCAAATTCAAGGGTTGATTGGCAACAATGCCAATACTTCTGCCTGCAATTCGGGCAAACCCAACAATGATATTTTGGGCAAAATCCTTGTGAATTTCAAAAAAAGATTCGTTATCAATAATCCCATTAATCACTTGATGCATATCATAAGGTTTATTTGGATTATTGGGAATAATTTGATCTAAAGCGTTTCTGATTTCATCGCCTAAAGTAAAAGCACGTTTTTTAGTTGTTTCGCGGTTATTTTGAGGAATATAACTCAACAGCGTTTTGATATCTTCTAAACATTGTATGTCGTTTGCGCTGGTAATATGGGTAACGCCCGATTTTGTTGAATGCGTACTAGCACCTCCGAGTTCTTCGGCGGTAACGGTTTCATTGGTAACGGTTTTAACCACATTTGGACCCGTAACAAACATATAACTGCTGTTTTCAACCATCAGTGTAAAATCGGTCATTGCCGGAGAATAAACCGCTCCACCCGCACAAGGTCCCATAATGGCAGAAAGTTGAGGAATGACGCCAGACGCTTGTACATTTCTATAAAAAATATCGGCATAACCTCCCAGCGACCGCACACCTTCTTGAATTCGCGCGCCACCAGAGTCATTTAAGCCAATTATTGGTGCGCCAACTTTAAGCGCTTGATCCATTATTTTGCAAATTTTTTCGGCGTGTGTTTCTGATAAGGAACCGCCAAAAACGGTAAAGTCTTGTGCGAAAATGTAAACCAGTCGACCATTAATAGTGCCATAACCAGTTATCACACCATCGCCAAAGTAAAGTTCTTTATCCATACCAAAATCGGTAGTTCTATGGGTTACCAACATACCAATTTCTTCAAAAGAACCTTCGTCTAATAAATATAAAACACGTTCTCTAGCGGTTAATTTCTTATTTTTGTGTTGTTTATCAATGCGTTCTTGACCACCGCCTAAACTAGCTAGCGCTATTTTTTGGTTTAGATTATCAATTTTTGAATCCATAATGTTTGTTGTTTAATGAGACAAGGGTAAGCGTACTACTTTTTGATCTTCTAAATAGAACTTTAAACCGACCAGCGCTGCAATTTTAGATTCTTCATCTAGTTCTGCTTTAAGCTTTTCGGGCGTATAATAATTTTTCACAAAATGAGTGTTGAAGTTACCCGATTGAAAAGCTTCGTGCTGACAGACAAATCTGCCGAAAGGCAAAGTCGTTTTAACCCCTTCAATTTTATAATTATCAATTGCTTTGAGCATTAATTGAATGGCTTCTTGGCGTGTTTTTCCGTAGGTTATGAGCTTAGATAGCATGGGGTCATAATAAATTGGAATGTCCATACCTTGTTCAAAACCATTATCAATGCGGATATTTTTTCCTTTAGGGATTTTATAGGTGCTTAAATTGCCAATGCTCGGCAAAAAATTATTCATAGGATCTTCGGCATAAACCCTTAACTCTAGGGCATGTCCATTAATTTTCAAATCACCTTGTTTAAACGAAAGGGTTTCGCCTTGAGCGATTTTTAATTGTTGTTCAACCAAATCAAGTCCCGTTATAAATTCAGTTACCGGATGTTCAACTTGAAGGCGTGTATTCATTTCTAAGAAATAGAAATTCAGTTCGTTATCTACTAAAAATTCCACTGTTCCTGCGCCAAGATAATCACAAGCTTTTGCAACTTTAACGGCGGCTTCACCCATATTTTTTCGCAATTGAGGAGTGAGAATTGAAGAAGGGGCTTCTTCAATAACTTTTTGGTGGCGACGTTGAATGCTGCATTCTCTTTCAAAAAGATAGACGGTATTTCCGTGGCTGTCTGCCAAAACCTGAATTTCAATATGACGCGGTGAACTGATGTATTTTTCGATAAAAACGGCACCATTGCCAAAGGCAGAAATGGCTTCGCTCATGGCGCGGGTCATTTGTTCTTCGAGTTCATTTTCGCTTTCAACGATACGCATCCCTTTGCCACCGCCACCTGCTGAGGCTTTTATGAGAATGGGGAATCCAATTTTTTTTGCAATTTTTTTTGCTTCGTTCAGATTGTTTATAGCGCGATCAATGCCAGGAACCATAGAAATATTATAAGATTTTACGGCATTTTTTGCTGCCAGTTTACTTCCCATAATTCTAATTGCCTCTGATTTTGGTCCAATAAAAATGAGGTTGTTTTTTTCTACTTTCTCGGCGAAATCAGCGTTTTCACTCAAAAATCCGTAACCTGGGTGAATGGCATCCACATTCAGTTTTAAGGCGACTTCAATAATTTTATCGCCCAAAAGATATGATTTATTTGAGGGAGCTTCGCCAATGCAAACGGCTTCATCTGCAAAACGTACATGTGGTGCATTTCTATCGGCTTCAGAATAAACGGCGACGGTTTTAATACCCATTTTTTGAGCCGTTTTCATCACTCTTATGGCAATTTCACCTCTATTGGCTATTAATATTTTTTTTATTTTGAGATTTTTCATTTCGGATAATTTTATGTAAATGATTGTTATTTAAGCCAGTTCAATCATAAGTGCTCCCTTTGAAACCGTATTTCCAACTTTAATATTAATAGATTTAACAACACCATTTTTGGGAGATTCAATGGCGTTTTCCATTTTCATAGCTTCTAAAATTAATAGAATTTCACCTTCTTTTACTTCTTGGTTTTCTTTGACATTGACACTTAAAATTAAGCCAGGCATGGGAGCAATAATGTCATTTGACTTTTTTGATATTCCAATGGATAAACCTATTTTTTTGATGGTTTCATCGATGGAATTCAAGATTTTAACATGGTATTTGTTTGAATTCACCTCAATAAGGTAAGCTCTTTTACTAAAATCAGATTTAATGAGATTGACCTTGAAGGATTTGTCATTTTTTAACACGTGGTATTTTGAATTTGTCAATGCGATTAGGTCTAAATTAACTAGATTGGCTGGTTCTAATTCATAATTAATAGATTCATTGACAATTACTTTAATAGGCTGCTCCATAAAGGTAAAATTTTAATGATTAAATAATTTATAAAGTTATCAATTTTAAGTTTAATTATTTAAAGATTTTAAACAAAAAAAATCCGAAACCACAGGTTCCGGATTTTGTTTAGTGCTTCACTTGCACCATTCTAAAAACATCTTAAGTATTTTTTATATTTTTTTGGTATGAATTTACCAATCTTCACCAGTATTAACGCCCATTATGAAATTATATAGGGATTCGTTTTTGGTGTTTAATTTCTTTTCAATTCCGGCTACAGCACCGTCGTAATTATATTTGATACTACCGTCAATTTTTTTAAATAAATCTTTATAAGTTGTAGATAATTGTTGGCCGTCTTTGACAAAATTTCCTAGGGTATAATCAATTTTTATGCGACCATCTTTAAATTCAATTTTTAAGGTGTATTCCATATCGTAATTAACATCAACGCCAATTCTGTTAGTAATCCACACGGTTTTTTCAATGTCTTTGATGCCAATTTTTCTATTTTCTAAATTTTCGATAATCACATCGTCAGGAGTTTGGTAGGTTTTTTCAAGCCATTCAATGGTTTTGCCATAAATAGCAGAGGCTTGTTTAACATCTACATTAATAATGACTGGTTCAATGCCATTAGCAGTAAGTTCGATTTTTGGCACTTGACTAAATGCTAAAGAACTTGTAAAAAGCGCGATAAAGATTAATTTTTTCATGACTTAAGATTTTATAGGTTTATACTAAATTTTATACTACAAAGGTGTCGTGAAATCTAAACCACTACAAGCGTAAAAAACTGTATATTAAAAAATACTGTAAATTACTAATGGAATAATCTTGGTAAAAGGCGCAATCAAAGGGGGTGTTATTTTAAAGTTATAAGCGTTTTCCATCTTTATCAAAATAGAAAAATTTATCATATTCGCCAATAATTCCATATTCTGTTTGACCTTTAAACTTAGTGTGAAAAGTCCAAGTGCCTTTATCTTTTTCAGTAGAACGGTTTACATAAAAACCAATAGGGGTATATGATTCAAGGGTTTTACAATAGGTTTTTGAGGCGTTATTACTTTGTAAAATAATAAGATTGATGGTTTTTAAATTGAGATTGGGATATTCTTTTTCAAAAAGCCAAAGCAATTTAACTGAAACCGATTTTTTTAAGCCATTATTCACATAAATTACTTTGTTTAATGAATAGGTTTCGGTATTGCGATCTTTAATAATATCTTTTGCAGGATTTACCCAACCAGTAAATTTATCTAAAATGATTGCATCTTCTGATGAATTAACTTTAGAATGCGTCCACGTGCCGTCATTATTTAATTTCACATTGATATTGTCTTCGGTTTTAAGATCTTGAACTTGTGAGAAACAAAGTCCATAAGATAATAAAGCAATACTTAAAATGGTGTTTTTCAATTTATTTAGGTTTTTAGTCGCCATAAAAGTAGTAAAAAATCTTTAAATAATTAGCACATAGCTTTACTCAAATTTGATCTAAATTTTTTATAAAGTAGGTGGGAATTTAAATAAAAAAATCCACGCTTATTGTAACGCGGATTTTTAATATTTAGTGACCCCGACTGGATTCAAACCAGTAACCTCTTGATTCGTAGTCAAGTGCGCTATTCAGTTGCGCCACGAGGCCTTTTGTTAAAGGAGTGCAAATATATCTTTTTTAAACTTAATTAAAAAGAAAATTTAAAAATTAATTGAGACTGTTTTTAGTAATATAATAACGCCAAGCAATGAGAAGCATTTGCCATTTTTTAGCTTTGGATAAATCAACGCCTTTTTTAGCAAGACTAGGCAAAAACAATTTGTTAAAGCGAGCGATGATTTTAAAGAATAATATTTTCATAGTTGTAGCAAATGTATCAAAAAAAATTCCTCAAATTCTTTAGAATTTGAGGAATTTTTTTGATAGGATAATGGTAATTATTTATTTTTTGTAGTAATTTCAATAACGCCGTTTGTGGCTTTTAGCCCATATTTGCTTGTAGCTTTAATTCCTTTTAACACATTGATAGATTTTATATTTTCTGGCTCAATTTTCTCCATCAATTCTTTGTTGATTTCTTTGCCATCAACAATAATTAGAATCGCAGGTTCATCAGTTTTTTGTATATAAACAAGATTCTTATCACCTTTTTTTAATTTTTTTACATTAATAGGCGTTGGTGGCATAGGTGGAGTTTCTGGATCGGGAATAGAATCAAATTTATAAACTGTGTTTATAACATCATTTTCACGATTATTAATTATAGGTATAATTTCGCCTTTCTCTCCAATTTTAAATGTTGTAGATTTTAAAATAGTTCCATTTTTATCGCTACTTGCCAAAGTATCAATATCATTTAGGTATATAACAGCTTTTTTTCCTGTTCTAACTTTTAAATTAAACACATGTTTGGCCTTATCGCCGTATTTTATTTTTTCGATGCTATCGCCAATTTTATCAAAAAATAAGGTGTCTGATTGTATCTCATTGAAAGGTTTATCACTTTCTGTTGTTTCAGTAAAACTATACCAATAACCATTTTTAGTATGAACAGGTGCTTTAGGTACTGAAGAGCCAATAGTAATAACATCTGTACTATCGTTGTATGAAATAGTAAAAGGCTTAATAGGCTCTGTTCCATTTATAGCATATTCAGAATTAAAACTTTCCTTTTTGGCTTCTATTTTGATACCCGTAAGTTCATTTTGTGAATTTCTTTTTATTTTACTGAATTTAATCGTGAAGCCATATTTTTTGAATAAGTTTTTTGCCGATTCAAAATCCTCATTACTACCAGCTTTATCAATGCTAATAGAAAGTTCAAGATTATCAATACTTTCTTTATTATTTGGAGTATTTTGTGCGATAACTTCTGTGTTAAAGGTAAAGATAAAACCAATTAATACAGGTACAATTAAAGCGAACTTTAGTTGGTTTAAACGATTTGAATTGTTTTTGTGTAACATCATAATTCGATTTTTTAAAGGTGATTTGTAAAAGCTATTTGCCAATTCCAATCGGTATTTTGGGACAGCGGTTTTTAATAATAAATACGAATAATTTTTTGGGTTTGCTATTTGTTTTGCGTGTCTATCGGCTAAGTATTCTAGGTTTTGTATCAGTTCATTTTTAAATAACCAAACAAGTGGATTAAACCATTGAAAACAGATTAATAATTGAACTAAAATGGTATCAATACTATGCCATTGATAAGCGTGAGTTTGTTCGTGTTTCAATAATTGATCGCGTTCTGAATCAGTGAATTGCGTTGGGTTATAAGCGATATAATTGAAAAATGAAAAAGGAGCTATTTCGGCATCCGATTCAATTATTTTAAGTTTGTCTTGCCTTTTATAAGGCTGCTTACTTATTTTTTTATACAAATTTGCAAATTGAAATACCAAAATAATTCCGCTTATAACGAGTCCTATTAAATAGATTATTTGAAACCAAAAATGCCAATCAATAGTTGGACTTGGTTTGTCAATCACTAGGGTTTGTGCCATTGGCGATGTGATTAAAGCTGGTTTAACAGTAGTTTCAACGTAATTTTTTATGGTTATTAATGGAGCGAAAATGGCCCCTATCATTCCCACTAAAAAATAGATACGATTGACGTGAAAAAAGGTGTCGCGCGCCAAAAATAATTTATAGACTATAAAAAACAAGGCTATAATTCCTGCTGATTTTAGTAAGTATTCCATAACTATTTATTTTCAATGAGTTGGATGATTTCTTTTAACTCGGCAACACTAATCTTTTCTTCTTGCGCTAAAAATGACACCACATTTTTATAAGAATTATCGAAATAGTTGTGAATGGTATTCGTCATAAACTGTTTGAAATAAGCTTCTTTGCTTATAAGTGGAAAGTATTGGAACGTCGTGCCAAACGATTGATGACTTACAAAACCTTTATCTTCCATCTTTCTGATGACCGTCGAAACTGTGTTGTAATGAGGCTTTGGTTCGGGTAGTTCGGCAACCACATCTTTTACAAATGCTTTGTCAAGTTGCCATAAAACCTGCATAAGCTCTTCTTCTTTTTGAGTTAATTTATCCATAATTATTGAATTTAGAAAGACAAACGTATAACTATAAAAATAGTTATGCAACTATAAAACTAGTTATTTAACAAAAAATTAAAAATTTTAACATATTCTTAATTTTTAAGGCATTATTAGGGGTGTGCCAAGTAATGTTTATTAGATTAGTATGGTTAAGTTTTATTCAATAACGATTGTATTATAAATTTGTAATTTGAAAAATATTTAAAATTGAAATCTATGTGCCCTATCAACCTAAATATTTTTAATATATTTTTAAATGTTACATTATTAAAGCAGGGGTAAATATTAATAAACTTTATATCTATTGAAAATATCCTAAAAAAAATAGGGGGTCAGTATTGTATATTTGATAAAATAAAATACTTTTGTAGCATTTTAATTCAAAATCTAATTCCTATGTCTAAAATTCGATTTCAAGCGCTCAAAGAAACTTTGGGCAGAGTGCCCCTAACTGTTGATGAAAATATAAAACGTTCGGTTTTGTTTGGTGAAAATGTTTTTAACGAAGACACCATGCGTCAATATTTAACTAAGGAAGCTTTTAGAAGTGTTATGGATGCCAACAAGAACGGTACTAAAATTGACCGTAAAGTTGCTGACCAAATTGCAGCTTCTATGAAAGATTGGGCACTTTCAAAGGGTGTAACGCACTATACACACTGGTTTCAGCCTTTAACTGGAGGAACAGCCGAAAAACACGATGCTTTTTTTGATACCATTGGTGGTGGTCGAGCCGTTGAACGTTTTGGCGGAAATGAATTAGTACAACAAGAACCCGATGCCTCTAGTTTTCCTAATGGTGGTATCCGAAACACATTTGAAGCGCGTGGCTATACCGCTTGGGATCCAACATCACCTGCCTTTATTTATGGCACCACACTTTGTATTCCTACCATTTTTGTTTCTTATACCGGTGAAGCATTAGATTATAAAACGCCCTTATTACGAGCCTTGCAAGCTTTAGATAAAGCCGCAACAGACGTAGTGAGCAGTTATTTTGATAAAAATGTTTCAAAAGTAACCTCTTCTTTAGGTTGGGAACAAGAATATTTTTTGGTAGATAAAGCTTTATACACTTCAAGACCCGATATGGTTTTAACAGGAAGAACGCTTTTAGGCCATGCGCCAGCCAAAGGTCAACAATTAGATGACCATTATTTTGGAAGCATCCCAACAAGGGCTTTAAATTTTATGCGTGATTTAGAGACGGAATGCATGTTGCTTGGCATTCCAGTAAAAACTAGGCATAATGAAGTTGCTCCTAACCAATTTGAATTAGCCCCAATTTATGAAGAAACAAATTTAGCGGTAGATCATAATGCCTTGATTATGGATGTGATGGGTCGTGTAGCTTCAAGACATAATTTTAAAATATTATTCCACGAAAAACCTTTTGCTGGTATCAATGGCTCTGGCAAACACAACAACTGGTCAATGAGCACTGATACGGGAATTAATTTATTAGCCCCAAGTAAAACGCCAAAACGCAATTTGCAATTCTTGACCTTTTTCATCAGCACCATTAAAGCGATAAGTGTTTATGAAGAATTGATGCGCGCAGGGGTAGCCTCGGCAAGTAATGACCACCGTTTAGGAGCCAATGAAGCACCTCCAGCCATAATTTCTATTTTTATTGGCGCGCAATTAACAAAAGTGCTTAAGGAACTAGAAAGCGTTACAAAAGGTAAATTATCACCCGAAGAAAAAACGGAATTAAAATTAAATGTTGTTGGCAAAATTCCTGAAATTATGCTAGATAATACCGATAGAAACCGAACTTCGCCGTTTGCCTTTACGGGAAACAAATTCGAATTTAGAGCTGTAGGTTCAAAAGCAAACTGTGCCGATCCGATGATAATCTTAAATACCATTGTTGCCAAACAATTAAAAGATTTTAAATTTGAAGTTGATAAATTAATCAGCAATAAGAAGTTAAATAAGGATGAAGCCATATTTAACGTTTTACGTGAATATATTAAACAATCAAAAAACATTCTCTTTGAAGGAAATGGCTATGGCGAGGCTTGGGAAAAAGAAGCCGTAAAACGCGGTTTGAGCAATAATAAAACAACGCCCGAAGCTTTAAAAGCAAAAATCTCTAAACAGTCATTCGAACTGTTTAAAGAAATGGAAGTAATGAATGATATTGAACTTCAAGCGCGCTATGATATTAAGGTTGAAGATTATATTATGAACATTCAAATTGAAGCACGTGTTTTAGGCGATATTGCCCTAAATCATGTTATTCCAACGGCTATTTCATATCAAAATCTGTTAATAAAAAATGTAACTGGTCTTAAAGATATTTTTGGTGCGGACTTTAAAAAACACAGCAAAGAGCAAGTAGAATCAATTATTGAAATTTCAAACCATATTGAAGCAATAAGCTCAAAAGTTCATGCTATGGTTGAGGCACGCAAAAAAATTAACATTTTAACCGATGAGCCTAAAAAAGCCGAACAATATTGCATTAAAGTAAAGCCTTATTTTGAAGAAATAAGATACCATTGTGATAAACTTGAAATGATGGTTGACGATAATCTTTGGCCTTTAACAAAGTATCGCGAAATGCTTTTTACAAGATAAAAATTGAAATTTTAAATACCATTCTAAGCCATCTCAAATTAATTTATTGAGATGGCTTTTTTGTTTTATTATAAATTTATGCTTATTATTTTGATTAATAATGATTGTGTATAAACAAAGTTCAAAATGATTTTTGTAATATCAAAAAAGAAAGTTTACTTTTAAAAACTCAAATCAAAAAATAACTAACATGAAAAAATTATTGCTTTTAATCCTTGTTTTGATTAGCGCCATTGGCTCTGCTCAAAGCACAAAAATTTTAAAACTCATCGATGACATTGAACCAAAAGTTATTGATTGGCGACGTGATTTTCACCAAAATCCCGAATTGTCAAACCGCGAATTTAGAACTTCCAAAATTATTGCCGATTATTTAAAAAGTCTTGGTATTGAAGTCCAAACAGGCGTGGCACACACCGGCGTTATCGGTATCTTAAAAGGTGGAAAACCAGGTCCGGTAATTGCGCTAAGAGCTGATATAGATGCACTTCCCGTTACCGAACGCGTTGATATTCCGTTTAAATCTAAATTAACGAGCACTTATAATGGCATGGAAACCGGCGTGATGCACGCTTGCGGTCACGATACACATATCGCTATGATGATGGGTGTAGCCGAGGTTTTATCTAAAATTAAAAATGATTTAAAAGGTACCGTGAAATTCATCTTTCAACCTGCCGAAGAAGGCGCTCCCGAAGGTGAAGAAGGTGGGGCAGCTTTAATGGTAAAAGAAGGCGCATTAAAAAACCCTAACGTTGATGTTATTTTTGGCATGCATATCAATTCTCAAACCGATATAGGAACCATAAAATACAAACCCGAAGGCACCATGGCTGCCGCGCAACGTTTTGAAATTCACGTGCATGGTAAACAGAGTCATGGCTCAACACCGTGGGCTGGCATTGACCCAATTGCTATTAGTGCGCAAATTATTAATGGACTCCAGATGATTATTAGCCGTGAAACAGAATTGACCAAAGAAGGTGCGGTAATCACTATTGGAATCATTAAAGGTGGCATTCGCAACAACATTCTTCCCGAAGAGGTAACGATGATTGGCACTATCAGAACTTTAGATTATGCTATGCAAAAACGCCTCAATGAAACCATGATAAAACGTACTAAAGCCATTGCCGAAAGTTTTGGCGCTACCGCCGATATTACCATTGCCGATGGATTACCAATTACTTATAATGACCCTGCTTTAACGGCTGAAATGTTGCCATCACTACAAAAATCGGTTGGTAAAGACCACCTTATATTACAAAAGGCAATAACTGGAGCTGAAGATTTTTCCTTTTTTCAAAAAGAAATTCCGGGTTTATACTTTTTTGTTGGTGGTAAACCTTTAAACGTTAAACCTCAAGAGGCCCCTTCACATCACACACCCGATTTTTATATCGACGAAAGTGGAATGAAAACAGGCGTAAAAGCAATGGTAAATTTGACCTTAGATTATATGGATAAACATTCAAAATAAACAAATAAAATAACTAAAATTCCCACTTTCTCAACTTTTAGGCAAGTGGGAATTTTTGTTTTTAGGGCGCACATCATCTAACATTTGTAATTTTTGTTACCGTCATCTTTTAGAAAAATAGTTTCTTTGCACTAAAAATTAAAAAATATGGGTTTATTCAGTATGTTTAATAATTTGGGTAATAAAGAAAATGCCATTACAGAATATTTAAAAAAAGGCGCTGTTGTCATTGATGTTCGCACGCCCATGGAATTTAAAGAAGGACATGTAAATCACGCCATTAATATTCCGCTTAACGTGCTACAAGCGCGTTTTTTTGAAATTAAAGAGCTAAACAAACCCATTATTGCGGTTTGCCTTAGCGGAGGTCGCAGTGGTCAGGCTACCAGCTTTTTAAAACAACAAGGTATTGATGTAATTAACGGCGGTCCTTGGCAAAATGTCGCCGCATTTGTCAAATAATAGCAGTCTAAAATTTAATTGAAGGATGCTGAGCAGTTAGCTTCGCCATTTTTTCATCTAAATGCAACCTAAATTCGCGGTAAGCATCGGTATTTCTATTAAAAGGTCGGTGTTGTA
>PFPU01000050.1 GCA_002793215.1 Flavobacteriales bacterium CG_4_10_14_0_2_um_filter_35_18 | reverse complement strand
ACATGGCAGAATTTTATTTTGCCTATAAAGACACCGCAAGGGCCGTTGCTTATACAAAAGAAGCCTTAAATTTAGCGACACAAGTCAATAATAACGGAAATAAATTAAACGCCCTAAAACTGCTTTCAAGCATCGACCCCCTAAAAGCTTCAAGTTATTTAAAAACCTATGTCAACCTAAAAGACAGTTTGTTAATAAGTGAACGCGCCCTGCATAACAAATTTACCAGAATTCAATTTGAAACCGATACCTATATTAAAAAAACCGATGTTTTAACAAACCAGCGCGTTTGGATAATCTTAACCAGCACCTTACTCCTTTTGATACTGAGCGTTCTTTACTTAGCCAAACGCCAACAAGCGCGGAAAAAAGAATTGGCTTTTGAACAGCAACAGCAAAAAACCAATGAGCAAATTTATGGGCTCATTATCGAAAAACAAACTAAATTGGCAGAGGGGCAACAAAAAGAGCGTCAGCGAATTGCCGAAGAATTGCACGATGGCGTTTTGGGAAAACTGTTTGGAACCCGTATGAGCCTTGGCTTTTTAAATTTGACAGGCGATGCACCCAGCTTAGAAAAATTTAACAACGGCGTTGATGAAATTCAAAAAATTGAAAAAGAAATTAGAGCCATATCTCACGCCTTAAAAAATGAGTTATTAACCTCACAATCTAATTTTTTGTTAGTTATCAAAGACCTTTTGGCTAGCCAAGATGCCATTGGCGGATTTAAAACCGTGCTTAATTGTGATAAATTGATTAACTGGCCATCCATAAATGAAAACTTAAAAATCAACTTATACCGAATCATACAAGAATCCTTGCAAAATATCAACAAACATGCCAAAGCATCTAAGGTAATTATTGATTTCAAACTCAAAGACAAGCTACTTGTTTTAAAAATTCAAGATGATGGGGTTGGCTTTAATGTTAACAAAACAAAAAGCGGCATTGGTTTAAAAAATATCCGTTCAAGGGTAGAGAAACTCAACGGTAGCCTTAGCATTAGTTCTACCATTAACAAAGGAACCACCTTATTAATTTCAAATGCAATTTCTTAATTAGGGTTTAGTGAAATTTTCACTCAAAGCGCTTTGCATTTTAATCCTAACAATAAAATTGTATATTTGGAAACCTTTTAGCAAGGGGAAAAACCGATAATAAGTTGATTTTAGATGAGCAAAAATGCGTCGCAAAAATATAACGTTTTACTTATAGATGACCATCCATTAATTACGGAGGCTTATCAAAGTGCCTTGTTTTATTTAAGCTCATTGAATAATGACCTTGAGTTTAGTATTCATAGCGCTTATAATTGTGATGAAGCCATTGAACTAATTAAGGAGATAAAAACGAAAAAAAAGGAGTCAAATCTTGTTTTTTTAGATATTGGTTTACCACCATCCTTAGAAAATAATATTTTATCGGGAGAGGATTTAGGGGTGCTGATTAGAAAACAAATACCCAAAGCCAAAATTATAGTCGTTACCTCATTTAGCGATAATTTAAGAATTCAAAATATCTTTAAAAGCATAAATCCAGAAGGTTTTTTAATAAAAAATGATATCACGCCAAAGGAATTAGTCAATGCCATTGACCTTATTTTAAACAACAAATCTTTTTATAGTGAAACGGTGATGCAGGTAATACGCAAACAATTAACAATCAACATCACAATAGATGATATTGACCGAAAATTGCTTTATGAATTATCGCTAGGCACACGTATGATTGACCTAGCCGAAATGTTACCACTTTCATTAAACGGATTAGAAAAACGAAAACAACGCTTGATGGATCTTTTTGAGGTTGAAGTGCGCAATGACAGAAGCTTAATAATAAATGCCAGAGAAAAAGGGTTTATTTAAATAACATTCCCGTTATTTTAAATTAAATAGCCTACCACTTCGCGAATCTTTTAGCAGAATTTGGACACTTATTTTTTACAAAATAGTTTACTTTTTTTACAAAAAAAATCGCACTTTACTATAAGTAAATTACCAACTGTTTTTTAAAACTAAGTAAATCAATATTTTGACTCTTTTTTGGTCGATAAAATGCCAAAATTTTCCCATACTAAAAGTAGGGAAAAACCATACTTTTTTTACGGGAAAATTACACTCACCCTATTTTAAAATAGCTATTTTTATATGAAATTATTACAATAAGGTAACCCGCTGGTTAGTTTTGTTTATCATTTCGTTTTAACAAAATAAAATGATAGGAGAAATTGTCGGCTAAATTTAGTTGATAGGCGTTTTATTTGATTGGTTGAATGTAATTAAATTGTTAATGAGTTAAATATGAAAATCTATGGATGATAATTCCGATAAAACCCAACCAACTGTTGAGTTTAATGTCAGTCGTACCTGGATTTTCTTCGAGGAAATCAAAATAAGAAAACCGCTTTTTGAAATAGTGGCAAAAGATTATAAAGAAGCCTTTGAATTGGCTTATAAAAAATATGGACCTAAAGCTAAAGATTTATATTATTGTGTAAAATAGCATTGCTTATCACTTAATAATAAATACTTTGAGTCTTATAAATTGAATTTGTTTCATTGATATTACGTCCCTACTAGGGCTTTGTGGCTAAAATTGACTTCCCTCAACGAAGTTACCCCCCGGTTTTACCCAAGTCCTGTAGCGGAGTAATATGATTAAAGTTCGTTTAAATTATTTATTCTTTAAATTTTTACTTAGCATACTTTACCAACTGTTTAACTATCTATTTCAATAAAAATAATTGCTATCCCTCTAATTATCTGTTCTTTTAAACAAATTATTGTTCTAAAAAGTGACAAAACATATATCTATACACCTCGCTTTTGGTTTAATTATCGGAATTACCTTTAGCCATTATTTTACCCTCACCTTAGCGGTGTCTTGGTTGTTGTTAACCCTAGCATTCAGCGTACTTTTAGTGACTTATTTCATTTCAAAACACCTGTTTAATCCACGGTATTATTTTGCAGTGGCTACCTTTTTGATGTTTTTGGCGATTGGCGCAAGTAGGTTTACTTTTGCCCAAGAGCCGCCTCTTAAAAATCATTATACCCATTTTATAAAGCAGGAAAACGCCTTAGTTTTATCGATAAACCAAGTGCTAAAACCCTCTAAAAATTATCTAAAATATGAGGCTGAAGTTCAACAGGTAAATCAGCAAGCCACCAGAGGAAAGCTTTTGCTAAATATTAAAAAAGACAGCCTTGAAACACCTTTAAAAGTAGGTGACTTTGTTTTTACAAATGCGCTTATTAGTGAAGTTGAGGGCGCAAAAAATCCATTCCAGTTTGACTATAAATCTTATTTAGCTCAAAATCAGATTTACAATCAAATTTTTGCTTCACCTGTTGAGGTGCGCTTGTTAAATTTAAAAAGCCATTCTGTTAAAGTAATAGCGAGCAACATTCGGGATAAAATTATTTATGAGTTTGAAAAAAAAGGGCTAAAAGGCAATGAATTAGCCGTTGTTAAGGCCTTACTTTTAGGCGAACGCAACGAGTTAGATGCCGATTTACGTCAAAGTTATGCCGCTGCAGGTGCTATTCACATTCTAGCCATTTCGGGTTTGCACATTGGCATTATCATGTTGCTGATTAGCTTTGTTTTAAAACCTTTAGAATCTTTAAAAAACGGCAAAACAATTAAACTTATTTTATTGGTTCTTATCTTGTGGTGCTACGCCATCATTGCCGGGTTGAGTTCATCGGTGGTTCGCGCAACCAGCATGTTTACGGCAATTGGTTTTGGGTTATTTATCAATCGTAAAACGGCTATTCTGAATACTTTGGCGCTATCGGCCTTGATTCTTTTGCTTCTTAACCCGCTCTATTTGTTTGATGTAGGTTTTAAAATGAGTTATCTCGCTGTTTTGGCAATTGTGCTCATCCAACCCAAAATAGTAAATATTTGGCATCCAAAATTTAAAGTCGTCCATTATTTTTGGCAATTATTAACGGTTTCTACCGCTGCGCAACTCGGCGTTTTACCCCTGAGTTTGTATTATTTTCATCAATTTCCCGGACTGTTTTTTTTAACAAATATGGTCATTCTTCCATTTTTAGGCACCATTTTGGGTTTAGGCTTGCTTTTTATGTTGCTGGCTTACATTGGTTTTTTGCCGGCAATTTTTATAGCTATTTATCAATTTATTATTCTTGTCCTTAATCAATTTATTGTTTTTATTGCGCATCAAGAAGCCTTTTTATTAAAGAACATTTCATTTTCGCTATTGCTGATGTTGACATGTTATTTGGTAATAATCAGTGCTTTTTATTGGATGAGCCAAAAGACATTTTACCGCACCATTTTGGTGTGTTTATCGGTTTTAAGTCTGCAATCGGTATTGATTTATCAAAAATATCAATCTGCCAAAACAAACGAATTTATTGTATTTAACAATTACAAAACACCCTTAATAGCCTTAAAAAACGGCGTTGATTTAAAAATATTAAGAACTTCCGA
>PFPU01000053.1 GCA_002793215.1 Flavobacteriales bacterium CG_4_10_14_0_2_um_filter_35_18 | reverse complement strand
GCAACAAATTAACAGCTACCATACTATCAAGCCCTCCCGAAACGGCAACTAATAATTTAGCGTCTTTTAAAAAAGGGAAATTTATGGTGATATTTGCCTCTATTCTTGTACTAATCAAATCCATTTAGTTAGACTATTAAAACAGTTGATTGTGTAAAAACCCTAATGATTTATCACAAAATTAATTTTAATTATTAACATCGAGCGCATCTCTTAAGGCGTTTCCTATCATCATAAAGGCGGTTACCAAACTCATAATGGCCAGCCCGGGAATGATTGCCAAAAAAGCTTTGCCTAAAATAATGTAATTATAATGGTCTTTAATCATGCCTCCCCAAGATGGTGTGGGTGGTTGAGCGCCGATACCTAAAAAACTCAAACCGCTTTCAATTAAAATGGCGGCGGCAAAATTTACGGCCGAAATAACAATAATTGGCGCTAAAATATTGGGCAATATGTGTTTAAAAATGATGCGATAATGCGAATAGCCGAGGGCTTTTGCAGCTTCAACATATTGCTGTTGTTTGGCACTCATCACTTGACCTCTAACAACCCGCGCCACTTCTACCCACATGGTTAATCCAACGGCGATAAAAACCTGCCAAAAACCTTTCCCTAAAGCCAGGGTAATGGCAATGACCAATAATAGGGTTGGAATGGTCCAAGTAACATTGATAAGCCACATTAAAAACGCGTCAATTTTACCGCCAAAATAGCCGGCGGTAGCCCCAATGCTAATGCCGATAATTAAAGAGATAAAAACGGCAATAAATCCGATGAAGAATGAAATTCGTGTGCCAATTAAAAGACGGCTGAGTAAATCCCTTCCATAACGGTCGGTTCCAAAGATAAAAGTTTTGGTTTTTAGGCTGCTTTTGGGTGTTTTGTCAAACGTCGCATTTTTAAAGAATTGTGTTTTATTGAGACTTTTGGGATAATTTAGCACTTCAATTCCTTCGCTGGTTAGCCGATAACTTTCTATCGGAATTTCGGTTGCGTTATTTATTTTTCCAAAAAATATTTTGTTGAAAAAACTTTGCGCGGGTGCTGTTTTTGATGGAATTTGCAACATCAACACCTTAAAACCGGGTGATTTTGAATGAATTTCAAGGTGCATTTGGTTTGCATTTGTGGTAGCATCGGGAGCTAAAACATAGGCAAATACCGCCACAAAAGCGCAAAAAACAACATACCAAAAACTCAAAAGCCCTGTGTAATTTTTTTTAAATTTTCGCAGTGCTATTTGAGTTAGAGATTTGCTATTTATAGTCATTTAGTTTTTAACGAGCTGTTCTTGAGGTTTTAATTTTAACTGCGCCAAAATATTTAAAGCTTCGTCAACATAGGCGTCTTTAGAGAGATTTTTGTGCCATTCGGCTCTTTTTTGAGCTAAAACTGAATCCTTTTTAAGTTCTGCTAATTCATAGGTTGGCGATTTAAAATCGAACTTGCCATCAAAATCATTAAGTCCGTTATAGGATTTGCTTTCTTGAATGCTTTGGTCTAAATCTTTTTTATAATTTTTAAAATTTAAGGAAATACTCGAAATTTTTTGTTGTTGTTTTAGCCATTTGGCATTTTGATTTGCCAAGTTAAAATAGGCATTGCTTTGAACCCGCACCTTGCTCTGATTAACAACCTCATCAAAATTAGCATAGCCATTCCAAGGCGTATAATTAACAGATTCTATTTTATCCCAAGTCAACGGATTTTGTTCGTCGCGTTCACCAATTTCCATAAAAGCATAACGGTCGGGCAGCGCCACATCCGAAGTTACACCTTTTAATTGCGTTGAGCCGCCATTAACGCGGTAAAATTTTTGGATGGTCATTTTTAAAGCGCCTAAATCTTCGGGATAGTTGACGTAATTGTTGAGGGTTAAAATATTTTGAACCGTTCCTTTTCCAAAGGTTTGCTTGCTGCCAATAATTACGGCGCGGTTATAATCTTGCATGGCGGCGGCAAAAATTTCGGAAGCTGAAGCCGATAATTCATTTACCAAAATAACGAGTGAGCCTTCCCATTGAATTTTTTTGTTTTTATCTTCTTGAACAAGGGCTTTTTCGTTTCTATAACGCACCTGAACCACGGGACCACTTTTAATAAACAATCCGGCGATATCAATAGCTGTGCTTAGTGAACCGCCTCCATTATTTCTTAAATCAATCAAGATGCCTTTAACATTTTCTTGTTTTAAATAAGCAACTTGTTTTTCCATATCGGTTGCTGAATTTCTGGAATCTTTTTCATTAAAATCAATATAGAATTTTGGAAGCTCTATCACGCCATATTTGTTGCCATCTTTGTTAACAATAGCCGATTTTGCGAAGGTTTCTTCTAGCTCAACCACATCTCTAATTATAGAAATAACTTTAATAGTGCCGTCAATTTTTTTAATTGTGAGCTTAACTTCGGTTCCTTTTTTACCTTTTATAAGTTCTACGGCATCATCTAAACGCATCCCTACAATATCTTTTGGTTCGTCATTGCCTTGGGCAACTTTCAAAATCATATCGCCAACTTCGAGTTCTCCCTTTTTCCATGCAGGTCCGCCCGAAATAATTTCCACAATTTTAGTATAATCATTTTTCTTTTGAAGCCGTGCGCCAATGCCCTCAAGCTTTCCTGCCATTGTAATATCGAAACGCTTTTTATCTTCAGGGGCTAAATAAGCGGTGTGTGGGTCAAACTCTGAAGTAATGGTGTTTAAAAAAGCCGAAAAAGAATCTTCTTCATTTAGCTCTAACATTCTTTCAAAAAACGCTTCCATGCTTTTTAGGGTAGCCTCTCGAGATTCAATTTCTAAGCTTGCAAATGATTTTTCCTGATAATTTTTGTCGGTTTTAAACTTGTCATTTTCGGTTTCTAGCCGGTCGTTTAAACGCGAAATCGTATTTAATTTTAATTCTTTTTGCCAAGCTTTTAGGCGCTCAGCTTCCGATTTTGAATAGCTTAAATCTTGATATTTAATTGAAATTGTTTCATCGACATTAAAATCAAATGGGTCGGTTAAGAGTGATTTATAAAACCCGTTAACCTCCTTTAAACGTTGGTCAAAACGGCCATATACCAATTTAAAAAACGACAAATCTTCCGAATTTATTTGATCGTCAATCGCAAATTTATATTTCGAAAATTCGTCTAAATCCGATTGCATAAAATAGCGCTTTCGCGGATCTAAATTCTCAATAAAATCATTGTAAACCTTTTCGGATAAAGCATCGTTAAAATCTTTTGGCTGATAGTGTCCTTTTGTTAAAGCAAACTTTAAAAGGCTGATTAACACCTTGTCCTTTTCGGGATCTTGTTGTTGCTTTATGGTAAAACTTATGGTAAAGGCAGCCAGCAATAGGGCGACTGCAATAAGTCCAATTTTTCTATAATTTTGAGTTAATTTATTCATAATCGTTAATTATCGTGTTGTTCAAAAATACTATTTTAATTTAATTTTTTATTTTTTTATCGCTTAAAAACCCGCTTAAAAAAAGATCTTTTATTTTTATTAAAACCGTAAAGCTACAAAACACTTTAACACGGCTGTTTATAAAGCACAACATTAGTTAATTATTAACACTCATTAGCTTTAATAAATGTTAAAAATAAGTCGCAAAAAGTAACAAAAAATAACCTTAGTTTTGTAACTATAATTATTAAATTGATTTATGAAAGCCCGACCTTTAATTTTAGTTACCAATGACGATGGCATCACTGCGCCCGGAATAAGAGCCTTAATAGCCGCTATGAATGAGCTTGGCGATGTGGTTGTAGTTGCGCCCGAAAGTCCACAAAGTGGTATGGGACACGCCATTACTTTAGATTCAACCCTCTACTGCATCCCTATAAATATTGATTTAGAAAACCCACAAATAGAATACAAATGTTCGGGTACACCCGCCGATTGTGTAAAGTTGGCGGTAAATGAGGTGTTAAATCGCAAACCCGATTTGTGTGTTTCGGGCATCAATCACGGCTCTAACGCCTCAATAAATGTAATTTATTCGGGCACTATGAGCGCGGCTATTGAAGCCGGCATTGAAGGCGTTCCGTCTATTGGATTTTCATTGCTCGACTATTCGTGGAAAGCTAATTTTAGAGGACTTCACGACTACGTAAAAAAAATTGCGCAAGAGGTACTCGATAAGGGTTTGCCCGATGGCGTTGTGCTCAATGTAAATTTTCCTAAAACAACCGATGGCGTTTTTAACGGTATTCGCATTTGCCGCCAAGCACGCGCCAATTGGAAAGAAGAATTCGACAAACGCGTCAACCCACAAGGCAAAGAATATTATTGGCTAACAGGCGTTTTTGCCAATATGGATTTAGGTGAAGATACCGATATTTGGGCGCTTGAACACAATTACGTTTCGGTGGTTCCGGTTCATTTTGAT
>PFPU01000052.1 GCA_002793215.1 Flavobacteriales bacterium CG_4_10_14_0_2_um_filter_35_18 | reverse complement strand
TATTTCCAAAACAAGATAAACAAGGTCGGAGATTTACAACTGTTCCAATTCACGCACCAGGTGAAACTGAAAATGGAAATTCAAATAAACCATTTAAAGGAATATCACCCCCAACAGGTAGACATTGGAGAGCAGACATTGAAACATTAGAGCAATGGGATAAAGACGGATTAATTGAATGGTCGTCAAATGGAAATCCTCGAAAGATAATATTTGCAGATGAACGCGAAGGAAAAAGAGTTCAAGATATTTGGGAATATAAAGACCCACAATATCCAACCTATCCAACGGAGAAAAATTCTGGTATATTAGACTTAATCATTAAAACATCGTCAACTGAAAATAGTATTGTTTTAGATTGTTTTTGTGGTTCTGGCACTACTTTGAAATCAGCTCAATTGCAAAATAGACTTTGGATTGGAATTGATCAATCTGATTATGCTATAAATGCTACGAAAGAAAAATTATTAACAATTGAAGGAGATTTATTTTCCTCAAAACCTGATTTTGAATATTTAACGATAGATGATAAAATACATAGACCCCCAAAAAGGGTAAGGTTTGAAAAAACATTAGATGTTTGAGTTTTTACTTGAATTATAAGTAGTTAAATCAGAAACTAGCTTGTTTAAAAATCAGTGAACCATTGAACAATCTATTCTATTTGAAAGATTTTTTACAAAACTTCCATTCTATAAATCACATTACGTTCTTTTAAATAGGCTAAAACATATTCAAAACAACCTTTATGTTTGCCTATAAATTCGGGTGGAAAAACACCTTTTTCGGCAAATAAGCCCTCTAAAAATAAGTTGGCCACAGCCGTAGCGGTATAGCCCGTTGTTCTTGCCATTGATGAGGTTTGCGTTTTTTCGCAATACACGTCGTGCAAATGGTAAATAACTGTTTTTGCCTTGCCTGCTTTGTCGGCTCCCTTCAAGGTGATGCGCATAACCGTTAATTCCTTTTCGGTTGCACCCAATTTCCATTCATTGAATAATATTTTTGATGAAAATTCTAAAGGAGAAATTTCAATACCTTCGATTTTCAATTTTTTCTCACTGAAAAATCCACTGGCTTTAAGTACATTAATATATTCAATATGACTGGGATAGCGCAAGGTTTTTTCTTTCATATTTTTGATATTTGGCATCGTATAAACCAATGAACGCAGGCCATCGGAGTTAAAAGATTCTAAAGTGCCTACCCCTTCAAAATCGACGTGTTCCACATCCGACAAGGCTGGCTTTATAACAATATGACCGTTTTCTACATAGCGCGCCGGACGTGTGTATTCTTCAATTACATCAACCGGCGAAAAGGGGGCTTTATAATTAAAAGGCCATTTTTTAACTTCGGGCAAACCGCCTACCAAACACTCAAAATCGCTGAGGTTTAACTGTTCATTATAATAACCCAAAATAATGTTTCCCATGCCCGGGGCAACGCCACAATCTACAATGGCGGTAACCTGATTTTGTTTGGCTAAAGCATCTAATTCTAAAGAATTTTCTGGAAAAAACGAAATATCAATGACGTTTTTCTTGGCTTCTATAATACTTTTTAAAGTGTTAAAGCCCAAAAAACCCGGAACGGCACAAACCACTAAATCAAATGGGTGAAGTGCCTTTTGCAGATTTTTTTTGTCGGTTACATCTAATTTTAAAGTGTTTAATGTTTGGCATTTTTGTTTTGATTCTTGTAAAGCATTTTCGCTAAAATCGGAAAGGGTAACGCGGTGTTTTTTTGTTAAATCAATCGCCATTGTGCGACCCACCATGCCTGCACCAAGTACAATAATATTGCTCATATTTTAATTTTTAAAAAAATTTATTTGAATGAGAGCAAGGCAAATAGCCTCACTCAATTAACTATTAGAAAAAAATATTTTCAAATAAATTAGAGTCCTGGAAGAAAAATCCATGGCATTTCGGAGATGTTTTTAATAGGCTTAAAACTCATCCGATAAAAGTACACAAATTTTTAGAATTGTGGTTGATACGCATAATATTTTCCTTGCCAACTATTTTTTTCAATGAGCTTTTTGTCGATTTTAGCAACGACTTCAAAATTTTTTTGGCCACCCCAGAGCGGGGCTACTAAAAGTTCTTTTGGCGCTTCACTGATAAAGCGTTCTAAGATGATATCGGGACGAAGATGAGCAATAAAATCGGTGATAAAATCAAGGTATCTATTGGCCGAAAACAAGTTAAATGTTTCGGGATTGCGCTGGTATTGTACCGCCATAACCGATTGTTTTACAATTTGTAAGTGGTGAATTTTTAAGGTATTGACAGGTAGTTTAGAAATTTCTTTGGCATGGTTTAGCATATCGGTTTCTGTTTCTCCCGGCAAACCCAAAATAAGATGTGCCCCTAAATGAAATCCCTTGTTTTCACAACGCTTAAAAGCGGAAACAGTTTCTTCAAACGTGTGGCATCGGTTAACTTTTTGGAGGGTTTTATTCAAAGTACTTTCTATGCCAAATTCCAAAGAAATAAAATAGGTTTTTGATAAAAATGACAAGTAATCTATCAATTCTTCCGAGAGGCAATCGGGTCGTGTGCCAATTACCAAACCAATTACTTTTGGAACGCTTAAGGCTTCGTTATACATGCTTTTAAGCGATTCAAAAGTGCCGTAAGTATTGGTATAAGCTTGAAAATAAGCGAGGTATTGCTGGGCTTGGTATTTTACTCCAAAAAACAACATGCCTTCGGTTAATTGTTGCGTGATGCTTTTGTTTGGCTGACAATAATCTGGATTAAAGGTCTCGTTATTGCAATACGTACAACCGCCATATCCTTTTGAACCATCGCGGTTTGGACAAGAAAAGCCGATATTTATAGAAATTTTTTGAACGCGTTCTCCAAATTTTGATTTTATAAAAGAGGTGTAATCTAGGTAACGTTTTCCAGAAATTGGCATCTAAAAAAATTGAGTAGCAAAGTTATTAAAAGGATGCTTATAAGCGGGCATTTATTATTTTCATGTAATTGTCAGGAGTCATTACAGAAAGCGAACTATTCTTGAAATCTTTAGTATTTCGGGTTAGTATTAAATCAATTTCTTTATCTAATTCAGCAGAATAATTTTGTAAGGCATCTTCAAAATCTTTAAAATTTGAGTTTAAGGCATGAAGTATCGCATCTCTATCAATTACCAATATTTCAGTAATTGAAACTAACATTTTTAATTTTTCAATTACCTTTTCATGCTTAGCAGTTTGTCTAAGAAGATAATAGACATTGCTTATAATTACAGGTGTAATAAATCCTTTTATTTCCTTTGATTCACAGAGAGAAAGAATTTTTGCCGCATTTTCCGCAAAAGGTTCTCTGTCAAAAAAGAAATCTAGAATGATATCTGTATCAATTAAAATTCTAGTCATTGATTATAAATATTTATCGGATAAGCGATTAGATAATTCTTTTTTATAATCAAAGTTTTTAGGCGCATTGAAAGAACCTTTTAAAGATTTTACTATAGGCGTCAGTTCAATTTCTTTTTTATGACCCTCAGTGGTAAGCGCTTTTAAATAATTTTCGATTAAATTAGATAAACTTCGCTCGCTATCTTTCGCGTATTTTTTTGCTTTTTCAATAACAGTTTGTTCAATTGTTAAAGTCAACTTTGTATTCATGAGGATTAATTTTAAGTCTAGCTATTGACGGCAAATATATAAAGATAATTATTCACGTGCAAATAATATTTTAATGACACGTGTTATTTTACACGTGATTTACATCTGGTAGGTATTTTTTTTCGCATCAAGTATTTGTTATTAAGTAGTTATGTTTTCACCCTGACCTGCAAATTTTTTCCATTGACTTAGGGTTTCGTTTATTTCTTCAATAATGTTCAAAGCCTTTTTTGTTTTGATAGATTGACCCAAAATAAGCAGGTCTTTTTTATTAAAATCTTTTCGTTTGTTGTTGATGCTTAAGGCATGTTGGTTTACCCATGCGCTACCGGGGCGGTAAGCGTGGCAAACATCATAAGCGGGTGCTAATTGCCATTTGCCACCTTTTTTCAATTTGAAAGCAAAGTTTTTGGTATGGTCATCACAAGTTTGTGCGATAACATTAAAAGCCATCCTTCTAAATAGTTGTTCTGTATCCTGATAAGTCAATTTTAATTCGCGCATAGTTTGAAATAATTGCTCATAACTAAAGCTGTTTACCAGATTAAAATTAAAATGTTTTAAGGCACAAAAGCTTTGAATGTGGTGTTTGGTTTCACTCCCTTCGCGGTCGAACCGTTTGGTCATAAAATGAGTTCTATCGTTTTCTTCCAACAATTTAGAAGGCATCATCTCAATACCGCAAGCTTTTGCCATGTTATAATAAGCCATCTCAACACGCCCATAACCTTTGCTAGCACCTAATTGTAAATCACTTACCCCATCTAATTTAATGAGCCAATGTGCAAAACCTTTGGACGCTTTGGTTTGTCCCGATTTAACTTCGCCTGTTTTTTCATTATAGGCAATCACGGCTTTTGGACGTGCGCCACCCGCCGAAGGGCCAATTTTTAACAGCTCCATCACAGCTTTTTCTTCTTCCTTTTGCAGATTGGTGTTGAAAGGTTCTCTTTGTGACAGCATTTTTTGTGCAATTGCTACGAGGCTGTCTAATTCAATTGAAAAGGTGGTTTTATTTTCTTTAAAAAATGTTGGTTCAAATGCTAATGCACCCATTCCTCTTGTGCCGATAAAGCAAAGCATTTCAACGGGATTCATGTTGTTTTGTGGTCACCCTTGTTGAGCTAGCCACCTATTGATGAGTTGATTGCCATAATTGTCAGGAAGCACATCTGCCAACAAACCCGGCAATCCTTTAAAGGTATTGAATTCACTATTTTTAGTGCTGCGCAATTCAGGAAAGGCGAATACTTTTTTTGAGGAATTGATGGGCATTTTTAATGGAGATAAATCCCAATTTAGCTTTTTAAATTTTGGGTCATATTCAAAACTAGCTAGGTTTGTTTTTTCATCCCAGGCAATGGCGCCTACAATTGTGCTTTTAAAGCGGCGATTTCATCTCTAAATTTGGCAGCCGCGATAAAATCTAAGGCTTTAGCGGCGGTTTCCATTTGTTTTCGCGCTGTGCGGATGCGTTTTTCAATCTCGGGTTTTGAGAGGTATTCTAGTTTGGTTTCGGCTGCTTTTTGCAGAGCGGCATCATAGTGAACAGACGACACAGCCGATTTTGATAAATCATCTGAAATGGCTTTGTTTATCTGCGTTGGTATGATGTTGTTGGCGGTATTGTAAGCCATTTGTTTGGAGCGACGACGGTCGGTTTCATCTATGGTCAGTTGCATGCTATTGGTTACTTTATCGGCATATAGAATTGCCTTTCCGTTAAGGTGGCGCGCTGCGCGACCAATGGTTTGTGTAAGCGACCGATGTGAGCGCAAAAAGCCTTCTTTATCGGCATCTAAAATGGCAACCAATGACACTTCGGGTAAATCTAAACCTTCGCGAAGTAGGTTTACACCAATTAAAACATCAAAGAGTCCGATGCGCAAATCGCGCATAATTTCTACGCGTTCTAAGGTATCGACATCCGAATGAATATAGCGACAGCGCACCTGAATGCGCGTTAAATATTTTGCCAATTCTTCGGCCATGCGTTTGGTTAAGGTGGTTACCAAAATGCGTTCATCTTTTTCTACACGCAACTGAATTTCTTCAATTAAATCATCAATTTGATTTAAACTGGGGCGGATTTCAATCACGGGGTCTAACAATCCCGTTGGGCGGATGACTTGCTCAACAAATACGCCTTCTGTTTTTTGCAATTCATAGTCGGCTGGTGTGGCGCTAACATAAATTACCTGATTTTGGATGGCTTCTAACTCCTCAAATTTTAGCGGACGGTTATCCATCGCCGCAGGCAATCTAAATCCGTAAGCCACCAAATTTTCTTTACGCGAGCGGTCGCCACCATACATGGCGTGGGTTTGTGGAATGGTAACATGACTTTCGTCGATAACCATTAAAAAATCTTCAGGAAAATAATCTAACAAACAAAATGGGCGACTACCGGGGGCACGTCCGTCTAAAAAGCGCGAATAGTTTTCAATGCCCGAGCAGTATCCCAGTTCTTTAATCATCTCCAAATCAAATTCGGTGCGCTCTTGCAAGCGTTTGGCTTCAAGGTGTTTGCCAATTTCTTTAAAATAAGCCACTTGCAACAGCAATTCATCTTGAATATTTTTTATGGCATTGTTAAGCACATCGGGCGAGGTAACAAAAAGATTTGCCGGATAAATGGTCATCTGCTTAAGGGTTTCAATATGAGTATTTTCAACAATATTAAAACTTTCTAGTTCTTCAATTTCATCGCCAAAAAAATGCACGCGAAAGCCCACATCACCATAAGAAGGATAAATGCTAATCACATCGCCTTTAACTTTAAAAGTACCGCTTTTCACGTCGGCTTCGGTGCGCGCATACAAACTGGTAACCAAGGCTTGCAAAAATTTAGTACGACTCAGTTTTTGACCAATTTCGATAGAAATGATGTTCTTTTTAAATTCAACCGGATTGCCAATGCCGTATAAACAGCTCACTGAAGCCACCACAATAATATCGCGACGTCCCGATAATAACGCCGATGAGGTGCTGATGCGAAGCCGTTCAATATCATCATTTATAGATAAATCTTTTTCAATATAAGTATTTGAGGATGGAATGTAAGCTTCGGGCTGGTAGTAATCGTAATAGGACACAAAATACTCTACGGCATTGCTAGGAAAAAAGGCTTTAAACTCGCCATACAATTGAGCTGCCAAGGTTTTGTTATGCGCTAAAACCAAAGTGGGTTTTTGTACTTGTGCAATTACATTTGCCACGGTAAAGGTTTTTCCTGAGCCAGTTACGCCTAATAAATTTTGATATTTTTCACCGTGATTTAGGCCTTTAACAAGCGCATTTATGGCTTCGGGTTGATCGCCGGTAGGTTTAAAATTAGAAACAAGTTTAAAAGGCATGCGGCAAATTTACCGAATATTAATATGAGATTTATTAACTGCTCTAAAAAATAAAACGAGTCAAGTATTAAAAGTTTATTTTTTAATAAAAACCGAATTTAAAGTGTAGGTTTCAAATTTTGATGACTCTTAAAAGTGAAGTTTCATTCAAATAAAAAAAGTCCGAAACATAAGGATTGGTCTAGGTTTCGGACTTTAACATAAGCGGTTTTTTGTTTGGGTTAATTTTTTGCCATTATTTTCATCACCACACATCTATTTTTCGCACGGCCTTCGGCGGTTTTATTGTCTGCAATTGGCGAAGAGGGTCCAAATCCTTTTGCTGTTAGGCGATTTTTATCAACGCCTTTTTTGGTGAGATAAGCTACCACGCTATTGCAACTTGCAAGACTTGATAATATTAACAAAAAAACTGAACTCTTAATAATTGATTTTGTCATCAAACAGTTGGTGTTTTTCCATTTAGTTTCATTAGTGATTTTTGTTTTTAATAACCTTTCAAATAGAGTTAGCTCTAATTAACCTAATTGGCAGGACAATAATCTTATTAGCAAGCGGATTAAGTAAACCGATTGTATTTCAAATTATCCAACTGGTTATTGCCAACTTGGATCTTCAGGAGTTGATTGTGCTTGTGCTTTTTTTGGATTAAGAATAATAAATGTTGCCATTGCCGTTAGAGCCACATACTTTCCTGTTTTTAAGACGGCTTCTTTGCGAGTCATTAAAACCTTGTTAGTTGCTATTTTATCAGTGGGTTTATTTTCAGCTTTTTTCATAATTTTAAAATTAGAATTAGTAATCTAGTTAGATTTTAATACCAAGCTATTTTTGTACTAAAGTTGCTTTTAGCTGTTTTTACCTTAATGATATAAACACCATAAGCTAAAGGCGGAATGGTAACTTCGTTGTTATTTGAAGCACTTAGATTTGTATAAAAAATGGCCCTTCCAAGGGTGTCGTAAATAGTTAGGCTTGCCGATTCGTCAGCTAACCCTATTAGCTTTAATTGATTGCTTAAAGGCAAGGCAATTACGCTGAATTTTAACTTATTCACATCGGCTACTGCTAAGGTAGAAAGGTTGTCTTGCGTGTGTAAAAAGAAACGGCCAATGCCACTGCTTTGTGAATCTAATGTTAGCG
>PFPU01000169.1 GCA_002793215.1 Flavobacteriales bacterium CG_4_10_14_0_2_um_filter_35_18 | reverse complement strand
TTTGGTCGATAAATTCAACGGTTTTAAGTTGCTCAAAACTACCCTTTAAACCATTAAATTGTCCAATTTTTTCATTGTTATAACCTGTTAAATGTTTCTGCAAAGCAGGATATAATATATGTTTTACGAGGGTGCTTTTGCCACTTCCCGAAACGCCTGTAATCACAACTAAGCAATTTAGCGGGATTTTAACGTCAATATTTTTTAAATTATGTGCTCTTGCGCCTTCAATTTGGATAAAATCACGCGTATTTTTTCGGTGTATAGGCAGCGGAATTTTGAGTTTGTGGCTTAAATATTTTCCCGTTAAGGAATCGGATTTTAAGAGTTGGGCATAAGTGCCTTCAGCAACAACATCGCCACCAAAACTGCCTGCTTCCGGACCCATATCAATAATATAATCGGAGGCTTTCATCACATCCTCATCGTGTTCTACCACAATAACGGTATTGCCTAAATCTCTTAAATTTTTTAAGACTTTTATCAAATTTTGGGTGTCTTTTGGATGCAATCCAATACTGGGCTCATCTAAAATATACATAGAACCTACCAAGCTGCTTCCCAATGAAGTTGCTAAATTGATGCGCTGACTTTCGCCTCCCGACAAGGTTCTTGAATTGCGGTTTAAACTTAGATAAGATAAGCCGACATCTTGCAAAAATTCAATTCGGTTATTGATTTCCAGTAAAATACGTTTTGAAATTTCCTTTTCGGATGTAGTTAACACCAGCGATTTAAAAAATTTACTCAATTTATCCAATGGCAAATCAATTAGGTCAGTAATGGAAGTTCCATTTATTTTGACATAAGAAGCTTCGGGTTTTAAGCGCTTTCCGTGGCAAACATCGCAAACTGTTTTTCCGCGATAGCGCGATAATAAAACGCGATTCTGAATTTTATAACTCTGTTCTTCAATGTGTTTAAAAAAAGTGTGAATGCCTTCAAAAGATGAATTGCCATTCCAAACCAGTTCCTTTTGCTTTTGCGAAAGTTGAAACCAAGGTTTATGAATGGGAATATCAAATTTTGAAGCATGCATAATTAAGGGTTCTTTATATGATAAAAACGCTTCCGTTTTCCAAGGAAAAATGGCGTTATCGTAAATTGAAAGGGTTGAATTGGGAATGACCAAATCTTCGTCAATACCAATGATAGTGCCATAACCTTCACATTTTGTGCAAGCGCCATAAGGATTGTTAAAACTGAATAAATGCAAATTGGGTTCCAAAAAGTTTAGGCCATCTAATTGAAAATTATTGCTAAAAGCTTGCTGTTTGTCATCTTTTAAAGAGCTAATTACACAATTACCGTGACCCTCATAAAAAGCAGTTTGAATGGCATCCGCCAAACGGTTGTAAAAATCTTCGTTGTGCTCAATAACCACACGGTCTATAACCAAATAAAAAGCATTAATTTTAGAAAAATTTTTCAAATCGGCTAAAACCGATTCTATTTTAACAAGGTCATTTAAGATTTTTATTCGGGCATAACCTTGTTGTAATAAAATGTTTAAAGTGGTTTCTAAATTCTTGTTTTCGGCGATTTTTATGGGCGCTAAAAGCAGGAGTTTGTCATCAATTTCAAAGGTTTTTACATAGTTAATGACTTCAGAAACTTGATGTTTTACCACTTCATTTCCCGAAATTGGCGAGTAAGTTTTCCCAATTCTAGCAAATAATAATTTTAAATAATCGTAAATCTCGGTAGTGGTACCAACGGTTGACCGCGGATTTGTAGAATTTACTTTTTGCTCAATGGCAATAGCCGGCGAAATTCCTTTAATATAATCAACTTGTGGTTTATTGAGTTTCCCTAAAAATTGACGGGCATAAGAAGACAGGCTTTCAACATAGCGTCGCTGCCCTTCGGCAAATAAGGTATCAAAAGCTAAACTAGATTTTCCGGAACCTGATAAACCAGTAATTACCACTAGTTTATTGCGAGGAATGGCAACATCTACATTGTTTAAATTATGCAATTTTGCCCCCTTAATAAGAATAAATTCTTTTGGGCTTAGCGCAGCGATATTTTGGGTCATCTAAAAAAGGATAAGCTACAAATATATAAAAACGAGGTTTAATTAATTGCCAAATGTAAAGCCTAATTTTAATTCGATAAGAACTGCTTTGTACCTTTTTTTTGAACCAATAGCAAAATAGTTTCTAATTTGATGGCCTATTTAATAAATAATTTACTATTTTTGGACTCATAAACCATTTAAACAAATCTGCCTATTGCCTAATATTACTTTAAGTTAAAATTAATCTTTTTAAAAAGTAATGTTATGTGTATCTCAAAACTTGATGATTGTGAATTGGTTACGCAATATATTGCGGGACAAGAACCGGCCTTAGAAACATTAATTTATCGTCATAAACAACGTGTTTATAGTTTTATCTATTCAAAGATTTTGGATAAAGAAATTGCTGAAGATATTTTTCAGGATACCTTTATCAAGGTAATTAATACCCTAAAAAAGGGAACTTATAGTGAATCTGGAAAATTTTTGCCTTGGGTTTTAAGAATTGCTCACAATTTATGTATCGATTATTTTAGAAAAAATAAGCGCCTACCAACTTTTAAAAATACAGATGATTTTGATATTTTTTCTGTCATTTCTGATCCCGATATTAATATTGAAAATCAGCTTATTAAAGAGCAAATAGACCAAGATGTTTTTAAATTATTAGCCACTTTACCCAAAGATCAAAGAGAAGTTATTGAAATGCGTTTTTACAAAAAAATGAGTTTTAAAGAAATTTCCGAACTCTTAGATATCAGTATTAATACGGCGCTTGGCAGAATGCGCTATGCTTTAATAAATTTGAGAAAAATAATTGCCACAAATGAAATTATTTTAACTATTGAATAATAAAATTTAAGTTATGCCGTTTAAGAGTTTATAATCACTTAAAAACAACTTAAATGGCAAAACTTTACACAAATCAATTTTGCAATAACACGCTAAACCCAAAAAAAGAAACGGTTTCTTTTTTATTGAATTATTCAAAATCCTTATGGATTGTTAAAACGAAGTTTCATCATATTGTTAAAATTAATTTGAATTGATTAAGATTGATTTGATTTAAATGCCCGTAGCCAACAACGGGCATTTTTATTGAATTACCGGTTTTATTTAGGTCTTTTAGCATGCGCAAATTCCCATTCCTTTAATACCGATTTTCTACCAATAGTCTTGGTGATAAGGTCTTTATTTAAATCCCAACCTCTTGCAGGTGAATAAGCGCGCGCATAATAGATAATTTGCAAATGCAACTTGTTCCATAGCTCCTCTGGAAACAGACGTTTTGCATCTTTTTCGGTTTGCACAACTGTCTTGCCATTGCTAAAATTCCATCGATAAAGCATCCTATGAATATGGGTATCTACCGGAAAGGCTGGTATTCCGAACATTTGGCTCATCACTACCGAAGCCGTTTTGTGTCCAACTGCTGGCAAGGCTTCTAAGGCTTCAAAACTTTGAGGCACTTGTCCCTGATAATTTTTAATTAAAATTTCAGATAATCCATAAATTCCTTTTGATTTCATCGGCGATAAGCCAACGGGTTTGATAATTTCACGAATTTGATCAACGCTAAGTTTTACCATATCATAGGGATTATTAGCGCGTTCAAACAACAATGGGGTGATTTGGTTTACCCTAACATCGGTGCTCTGTGCCGAGAGCAATACCGAAATTAAAAAAGTATAGGCATCAAAATGCGTTAACGGGATGCTCGGATTTGGAAAAAGTTCTTCTAAGGTATTTATAACAAAAGAAATTTGCTCAGTTTTGGTCATAAGTTGTAACTTTATGCCACAAACTTACAAAATATGACAACATTAAGAATAGGCGATAAGGCACCAGATTTTAGTGCTTTAGACCAAAATGGAAAAACAGTTAATTTAACCGATTTTAAAGGCAAAAAGCTGGTACTTTTCTTTTACCCAAAAGCTAGTACGCCGGGTTGCACCATGGAAGCTTGCAATTTACGCGACAATTACCAGTTATTTTTGGATAAGGGCTATGAAATCTTGGGTGTAAGTGCCGATGCGGCAAATCGTCAGCAAAATTTTATAGATAAAAATAAGCTTCCTTTTAATTTAATTGCCGATGAGGATAAAACGCTAATTAAGGCTTATGGCGTTTGGGGTCCAAAAAAATTTATGGGTCGCGAATTTGACGGCATTTTAAGAACGACTTTTATTATTGACGAAAATAGCATTATTGAAGAGGTCATTTTAAAGGTAAATACCAAGTTGCACGCCAGCCAGATTATTTAAAATAATTTCAATAAAAAAGGGCATTACTTTTTAAGTAATGCCCTTTTTTTAAAGTGCTTATAAATTACATATTTTTAACTTCGTTTATCAATTCTTGAATGCATTTTTTAGCATCGCCAAATAACATAGATGTTTTTGGATTGTAAAATAATTCATTTTCAATTCCGGCATAACCAGGATTCATACTGCGTTTGTTGACGATAATTTGTTTAGCATCGGCAACTTCTAAAATTGGCATTCCAAAAATAGGACTTGAAGCATCATTATGAGCAGCAGGATTTACCACATCGTTTGCGCCCACCACAAATACCACATCGGTATTTTTAAATTCAGGATTTACATCATCCATTTCGGCTAATTTATCATAGGAAACATTACTTTCTGCTAAAAGTACATTCATATGTCCGGGCATACGTCCGGCAACAGGGTGAATGGCATATTTTACTTGCACGCCACGGCTTTCTAACAATTGTTCGAGTTCGTGAATGGCGTGTTGTGCTTGTGCTACTGCCAAACCATATCCGGGAACGATAATAACACGCTGAGAATAATTCATTAAAATGGCTACATCGCTTATTGTTGTTGAACGAATATCTCCTTTTTCAGATTGAGACCCATCTCCAACAGCAGCATTAGAACTGCCAAAAGCACCAAAAACAACGTTTGAAATAGAACGATTCATTGCTTTACACATGGCAAAAGTCAAGATTAATCCGGCAGAACCCACTAAAATACCACCAACAATCATCACCATATTACTATATAAAACGCCTGTTATGGCGGCTGCGATTCCAGTTAAAGAGTTTAATAGCGAAATCACTACAGGCATATCAGCACCTCCAATTGGAATGACAAATAAAACACCATAAATTAAGGCCCCAATCAGCAATAAGTATAATAGCATTTGACTGTTAGAAGCGCTCATCACAAAATAGGTTGCAAAAATAATTAAACCTAAAATCACTAAATTATTAATCAGGTTATATTTTGGCAATCGGATAAGGCTTTTCATGCGCCCATTTAATTTTCCCCAAGCAACCACGCTACCCGAAAAAGTTAAACTGCCAATAATAATAGCAGCCATAGTGGTAGCGGTTTGAGAAGCATTTCCAATGTTTTTTCCAAACTCAACTAAGCCAATTATGGTAGCACTAGCACCTCCAAAACCGTTAAATAATGAAACGAGTTCGGGCATTTTGGTCATTTGCACTTTAACCGCCATAAGCCAACCAATTACCGACCCAACTGCAATAGCTGCAATAATTAGGGAATAGACAAAAGTTGGAATAATGAGGTTATGTAAAAAGATAGTGCCTATAATGGCTAAACCCATACCTAAACTAGCAATTAAATTTCCTTTTTTTGCAGTTTCGGGATGGCCTAAAAGTTTTAAACCATAAATAAAGGTAATGGTAGCTATCAGGTAAATAATATCTAATGTAATCATCATGATTTTTTCTTTTTAAACATTTGTAACATACGGTCGGTAACCACAAAGCCACCAACCACATTTAAAATTCCCAATACTACGGCTAAAAAGCCTAAAGTTAAAGCAATATAATCGGTAGGATCAGCTTCTAACATGGTTATAATTGCGCCTACAATTACAACCCCACTTAAGGCGTTTGCCCCCGACATTAAAGGCGTGTGTAACACTGCCGGAATGTTTTTAATGACTTCAACACCTATAAATACCGTTAAGGTAAGTATATAAATGAGATTGAGGTTATCTTTTAAAAATTCTAAAATTTGCATCGTTATAAAGTTTATGATTTTCTTATTTCTCCGTTTTTAATAATCAAGGTATCATTGGTGATTTGATCTTCTAAATCCCAAGTAAATTGCGTTTCTTTTGTCAAATGATTGATAAAGTTAAGCATGTTTTTAGCGTATAAATCACTTGCATTGGTCGAAACACTCTCGGGAGCCATTGTGGTTCCAATAATTTTAACGCCACGGTGAAGTACCGTTTCGTTCATTTTACTCAATTCACAATTGCCACCATGTGAAGCAGCTAAATCAATGATAACCGCCCCATTTTTCATCTGGTTAACTTGTTCTTCTGTAATTAAAACAGGCGATTTTCTGCCAGGTATTAATGCGGTTGTAATAACTAAATCTGCTTTAAAAAGCGAAACATTTACAGCCTCTTTTTGACGGCGGGCATAATCTTCTGAAGCTTCTTTTGCATAACCACCTTCCGATTGTTCGCCGGTATTATCTACGCTTATAAATTTAGCGCCTAATGATTCAACTTGCTCTTTAGTTTCCATTCTAATATCGGTTGCTTCAACAATAGCGCCTAAACGTCTAGCGGTTGCAATGGCTTGTAAACCAGCAACACCAACACCATAAATCAATATCCTTGAAGGTGTAATGGTACCGGCTGCTGTCATCATCAAAGGAAAAATTTTGGTCATTTCGTTAGCGCCAACAATCACGGCTTTATAACCAGCCAAGTTGCTTTGTGAACTCAAAATATCCATATCTTGCGCCCTCGAAATTCTGGGAATGGCATCCATAGAAAATGCAGAAACGCCTCTTGAGGCGATTTCGTTGATTAATTCTGGATTTGATTTGTGAAATAACTGGCTGATGACAACCTGTCCTTTTTTGAATAAAGCGATATCTGCTTTGTCAAATGGGTTAATTTTAATAATGATGTCTGCGTTTTCGAATAGTGATTCGCGGCTTACAACACTTGAGCCTGCCTCGGTGTAATCCGAATTCTTAAAATTCGAACCAACGCCGGCATCTTCTTCAACAAGACATTCAAAGCCCTTGCTAATAAGCACCTTAGTTATAGCGGGATTGATACATACCCGATGATCGCTTAGGATGCTTTCTTTTAATACTCCTATTTTCATATAAATAATCTTTTATTTTTGATTTATATTTTGTAATCTAATAATTGAAATTCGTTATTTTATTAAAACATTCTTTTATTGTCAAACCCTACAATAAGGTAAAAGTTTATCAAAAAAATTGTTATTTTGAGTATTCAAGATGTTTTTTAAAAATTTTCAAAAATAATTATTTTAGATGATGTAAATTATGACAATTGTCACACATTTTATTAAACTTTATTTATAGAATTATTCATTTCATTTCCTTAAATGACGTAATTTTACCAAATTATCGAAAAATTATTAAAAACATTGGAATTACTTTTTTTAGGAACAGGCACATCACAAGGTATTCCAGTTATTGGAAGTGAGGATCCGGTTTGTTTATCAACTGATTTAAAAGACAAAAGATTGCGCTCTTCAATTTTTATATCGGACAAAGATACTAAAATTGTAGTAGATACAGGGCCAGATTTTAGACAACAAATGCTTTTGAATAAAATTGATCGAGTCAATGCTATTTTATATACCCATGAACACGCCGATCACACCGCAGGTATCGATGATATTAGACCTTTATGTGGAAGATTTGGTGCAATGCCCATTTATGCCCAAGCGCGTGTTATTTTAAATTTAGAAACGCGTTTTTCCTATATTTTTGCTGTCGAAAACCGCTATGAAGGTGCGCCAAGTGTGGTGTCTCACATCATTGGTGAAGCTGATTTTAAAGTAGGAAATCTACAAATTAAGCCCATTAAAATAGGTCACGGTGCAATTGATATTTTAGGTTTTAGAATCGGTGATTTAGCCTACATAACCGATGCCAAAACAATCGAAAATAAGGAGGTTCAAAAACTAAAAGGCGTTAAAATTTTGGTAGTTAATGCCTTGAGAATGGCTTCGCATCCTACCCATTTTAACCTTCAAGAAGCTTTAGATTTTATTGCTGAAATAAATCCGACTCAAGCCTATCTCACACATATTAGCCATAAACTCGGCTTTCATGAGGCGGTTCAAAAAACCTTGCCAAAATCTGTTTTTTTGGCTTATGATGGCTTAAAAATTACTATTTAATCAGTTTAATTAAAGTCGATTAGCTGATAACCTTCACTTTGATATTGGGTGAGTACGCTTAAAGCGGATAAGGCATACTTTACTGATTTAGCCACATCTTCTTTTTTAATTTCATAGTGCATCGCCGATTGTCCACACACATATAGTTTAACGCCTAAATCATTGAGCTTGTTTAACAAATCTAGGTTTGGATTGTCCTTTCTAAATTTTTCTTTATAGGCTTTTTCGCTCAACACATCTTTTGTAGCCGAGCCGTGAAAAATAACCACCAAGGTCAAATTTTCAAACGGAATTCCTTGTGCCACATGCATATTGATAAAACGGGCCACAACATTTAGTAGCGGATTTAATTCATTTACGTCATTGGTTGCTTTTCGAATGTCAAAAATAACGTGATATTTTTGTTGCGGATTCAAGTTAAAATCAGGATTTTCAATGTTATAAAATTGGCCGTAATCTTTTAAAATAGTTCCTTTTTCAAGTGTTTGCGCCTGAATAAAAATTGAAAATAAAGCGAAAATTAATGTGAGTTTTTTCATGAGTTAAGTTTAGTTGTTAGCCATTGTTTAAAATCATAAAAGCATTGCGGCGTTACCGAATGCCCGGTGGGATAGGTTTTAAATTGATGTGAAATAGTTAAGTTAGTTAAAAATTTAGCTGAATTTTCGGCCCATTGTAACGGAATAACTTGATCTTGTGTGCCATGCGACATAAAAATAGCTAAATTTTTATAGGCAGAAGCTTCTTTTAAATCAATTAATTCTTTTTTGATATAACCACTTAATGCCACCACATTTTTAAATTTTTCGGGATAGGAGAGCGCTAAAGCGTAGCTTAAGATGCTACCTTGGCTAAATCCTAATAAATTGATATTATTGTGGTTAAAACTAAAAATAGTTTTAAGTTCTTCAATAAATTTTACAAGCGTCGCTTTAGCTTTTAAAGCTTCAGGGATGTCTGAAAAATTAGCCCCCGTCGTATTAAAATTAATAGTGTACCAATAATAACTTTCAAAGCCAAGGCTAAATGGCGCTCGAACACTTACAATTAAAAAGTCGTCGGGCAAATCTTGTGCAAACGAAAATAAATCGGTTTCATTGCTGCCGTAGCCGTGGAGTAACAACAGCAAAGGCGGATTTACAGTTGGTTTTTTAGGCAAACGGTATTGATAAATCAAAGATAAATCACCCATATTAATTCAATATTATTTTTCCATTGTTTATAACGCCATAAACCATTCCCGTAAGGGTTTTATTCAAAAATAGCGCATTTTTTGAAGTAGATAAAATGTTTTTTTCTTCAAATTTGTAAGTGCCTTCGGGGTTAAATAGGGTTAAATTTGCTATAATATGTTCCTTAACAGAAGTTGATTCAACTCTAAAACAAGCTCTTGGCTTACTTGTAATCGCATCGATTAAAGTTTCTAAATCAATTATGTTGTTGAGTGCGCCAAAAAAACTTTCTAAACCAATCGTGCCATTTAATGCATGGGCAAATTCAATCTTTTTGTTTTCAATATCTATCGGATTGTGGTCGGAGTTTATCATATCAATGGTTCCATCTAAAACGCCATTTATCAAGGCTTTAACATCGGTAGCTTCCCGTAAAGGAGGGGAAACTTTATAGTTTGTATTAAAATCGGCTAGGGCATTATCGGTTAAAACCAAATGATGCGCAGCCACACTACAAGTAACATTCAAGCCTTTCTTTTTGGCATTTTTGATGAGTTGCACACTGCGTTTGCACGAAATATTGGGCAGGTGCAAACGACCTCCAGTGTAGGATAACAAAGTTAAATCGCGTTTTATTTGTACGATTTCGGCCATAGCAGGAATGCCTTTAAAACCGTTTTTGGTGCTTTGAATACCCTCGTGCATTTGACCATCGAATGACAAACTGAGGTCTAAAGGAAAATCCATAACCAGCGCATCAAAATTTTGAGTGTATTGCAAGGCTAATTTTAACAGATTGGCATTTGCTATTCCCTTGCCATAATCAGTAAAGGCAATGGCACCAGCTTGTTGCATATCAAATAATTCTGCCAATTCTTTGCCCTCTGATTTTTGAGTTAAAGCGCCAAATGGATAGACTTTTACCAAATGATTTTGCGCTTTATCTATTAAAAAACGAATTCCAGACTTATTATCGTTAATGGGATTTGTCAGCGGATTAATAGCCACAGCCGTAAAACCGCTTTTAGCCGCCACTTCTAAACCGTGTAAAAGGGTTTCGCGCTCTTCAAAACCAGGTTCGCCAAAACAAACGCTGGTGTCAAACCATCCCGTTGACACATGTAAATTTTTTAAAGCAATGACTTTGTGTGGTTTAGCCGGATTGATTTGCTTTGCAATGGTTATAATTTTGCCATTTTCTATAAAAATATCCATTGTTTTAAGATGGTAATCACTGTGTTTATCAATGATTTTGGCTTGTTTTATAAGAAGATTCATTTGTTAAAATATTTAAGAAGTAACAGTTCTGCAAAATAAAATAATAGGGCGAAAGCCAGACAAATTTTCCATAATTCAAAAACAGAAGTCCCGTTTTTAAAGCTTTGTAAAGCCTCGGGCACGGCCGTAAAATATGAGATGGTTTCATTTTTATTAGTCAATGCTGATTTTGTATAAAAATAAAGTTGACTTTCTTGTCGGTTTAGGTTAAAAGCCAAATTACCGATTTTTGTATTTGCCTTATCAACCTCATAAAACCCGGGCTTTTCAGGCAGGTCTTGAGTTTCGATAATGACGGCATTTGATTTTATATTTTGAAGTGGAATAAATGAGTTATCAGCATTTTTGAGGGATAAAACTTCATCCGCTTTTAAATCGGCTTCAATTTTAATGTAATTTTGCTTGTTAATGAGGTAATAAAGCCAATTGTTAGCAAGACTTTGCACAGCAATATTGTAAAAAACAGGAACAATTAGTGGGGCTTTTGAAAAGGTGTTTGTAACGGGCGAAAACGGCGCTGCAACAAAGTATAAATTGCCATTTAGGGGTTTTAGTTGGCTGATAAAATCATCGCCATTTGAAAATTTTATAAGACTATTGCTTTTTGATGATTTTAACGAAATGTAAGCATCAACACTAGGATAATCAAAGTTTTGTACTTGTTTGTCAAAAACATTATCAAAAAGTGGGTGGTTGTAGTTAATGGTTGTAATAAATTGTTTTTCGCCCACAATTTTAAGAGCTGATTGCAGGTTTAAGGCGTTAAACAAATCGGAATAAGAGGAAAGACTTTTGTTTAAATCGGGAATTATTACCACCGTACCGCCATTTTTTAAAAATGAAACTAAGGCATTTTTGAGTATAGGCGGAATGAGCTCAAGTTCATTTAAAATGATGAGTTGTTGTGAATTTAGCTTTGTATAATCTAGGTTTTGAAGCTGATTTTGTGAAAAATTAAAATTGGCATCTCGATAGAGTTTTGCCAGAATTTCACTCTGAATTCCAATGCTCAAAACATTGATTTTTGAAGATTTATCAATTACAAAATAAAGGGAATTGTCAAAATTGAGGGTGGGATCCTCAAGGCTTAAAGTGCCGATAAAGCGCTCAGGGTTTTTAATTGTAAAATTGACTTGTGCCGTTTGATTTTGAAATTCACTAACGGCCGATTTAGCAATTAATAGATTGCTGTTAAATAAAGAGACTGCAGGTCTTTTGGCGGTATTGCCATTTTGTTTCACAATAACCGTTAAAGTTAAAGTAGTCGCATTTTGCTCACTTATAAAAACACTGTCAATACTTACATTATCAAGTGTTTTTGGTTGTAATTGAACTAAATTGTAATTGATATTTGCTCTTAAAGTTGCCTTTGAAGAATCTTGTGTGCTTTTTTGAAAATCGGAAATCATAAAAACTGTGGACTTTACTTTTTCAGAGCCAAGTGTATTTGAAATTTTTAACAAAGCATTATTATAATCAAACGGAATGGCACTTAATTTTAAGTTAGATACTTGGTATCTAAACTGTTCTAAAGATAGGTTCTTAAAAATGGCATTATTGCTTAATAGGGTAATCTGTGGAATGGTGGTCTCAAATTTTAGTAAATCCTGTATTGCTGCGTCAAACAGACTGATGTTTGTTTGTTTTACCTGCATACTATAAGAATTGTCAAGATAAAAGATAAGTTGAGACGACTGATTTGTTTTATTTTGACTTAAATAAGGCTGTGAAAAGGCTAAAATTAAAAACAAAAAAATTAACATCCGACTTATTAATACCAATATTTTTTTGAGCTGTGAACTTTTCCTATTTTTTAAGGTGATGTTTTTTAATAACTTAACATTTGTAAATTCAATTTTAGTAAAACTTTGAAGTTTGAATAAATGAACAATGATAGGTATTGCAAGAAAGATTAAAGCAAGTAAAATGAAAGGGTGCTTAAAATACATTGTTCAAAAGATTTTTCAAAAATACTAAAAACTCATCGAAACACAATCAAAAGTAAGGAAACAAATTTAAGTTGACTAAAACTTTTAAATTTGTCAAAATGAATATCGTTAAGATTCTAATCCTCTTCACATTCCTTTTCGGAATAAATTCTAAAAGTCAAGCACAGAATATGAATAATGAATCCTTAGAAAAAATATTATATGTTTTAGCAGATTCTATTCAAGGAAGTCCCGGTAATTGGCGATTTAAAATAAATGAACGTATATTTTTCTGTTTAACCGATGAAAATCACAATAGAATGCGCATTATCACACCCATAATAGCGGAAGAAAATTTGTTTTTTCCAGAACTTATGACCCTCTTAAGCGCAAATTTTCATACCGCTTTAGATGTAAAATATGCTTTGTCTGACAAAATACTTTGGTCGGTTTTTATTCATCCTTTAAAGGAGCTTTCTAAAGTACAAGTTGTTGATGCCGTTCAACAAGTTTATGCTGCTGCAGAGACCTATGGCACAACTTACAGCAGCACAAATTTGATTTTTCCAAATGTTAAGAAAGAAGAACCAACCCTAAAAAAACAATGAAACAAGCTTAGTTTTATTTTGTTAACGCAATCTCAATAACCTCACTCATTTGCTTGACAAAATGGAATTTTAAACCCGTTAAATAGCTGGGTTTAATATCATCGATATCCTTTTTATTTTCGGCAGATAAGATAAGCTCCTTAATATTGGCGCGCTTAGCAGCCAATATCTTTTCCTTAATTCCGCCAACAGGTAGCACTTTTCCGCGCAAGGTAATTTCGCCGGTCATAGCCAAATTAGATTTTACTTTTCGTTTGGTATAAGCCGAAACCAAGCTGGTTAGCATGGTAATTCCCGCGCTGGGTCCATCTTTTGGTGTAGCGCCTTCGGGCACGTGAATGTGAACGTTTTGAGATTCAATACTTTCAATAGCAATGCCAAATTCTTCGGCGTGTGCTTTGATAAATTCTAAAGCAATTGTTGCCGATTCTTTCATAACCTTGCCCAAATTTCCGGTTATTGAAAGTTGTCCTTTTCCTTTTGAAAGGATGGATTCAATAAATAAAATATCGCCACCAACACTTGTCCAAGCCAAGCCGGTAACCACGCCCGGAACATCGTTATTTTCATATTTATCGCGTTCTAAATGCGAAGGTCCCAATATTTTTTCGATGGTTTCAACAGTTATTTTAGTAGCGTATTTTTGTTCCATTGCGATACTTTTCGCTCCAAAGCGAATGACTTTAGCAATCATTTTTTCAAGACCGCGTACACCTGATTCTCGGGTGTAACTTTCTATAATTTTTTCGAGCTGTTTTTCGCCTATCTGAATGTCTTTTTTAGACATGCCGTGTGCCTTTAATTGTTTTGGAACGAGGTGTTTTTTAGCAATTTGAACCTTTTCTTCTAGGGTATAACCCGAAACATTTATTAATTCCATACGGTCGCTTAAAGCCCAAGGAATTTCGGATAAATTATTAGCGGTTGCCACAAACAAAACATGTGATAAATCATAGCCTATTTCTAAATAATTATCATAAAAATCATTGTTTTGCTCTGGGTCTAAAACTTCGAGCAAGGCCGAAGAAGGGTCTCCTTGGTGAGAATTGGTAATTTTATCAATTTCATCTAAAACAAAAACAGGGTTAGAAGCGCCTGCTTTCTTGATATTTTGGATAATTCTTCCTGGCATTGCGCCGATATAAGTTTTACGATGACCGCGAATTTCGGCTTCATCGCGCAAACCACCTAACGACATGCGCACATATTTACGCCCTATAGACTCGGCAATTGATTTTCCTAGAGAAGTTTTGCCAACACCAGGAGGGCCGTAAAGGCATAAAATAGGTGATTTCATGTCGCCTTTTAGTTTTAAAACGGCAAGATATTCAATGATGCGCTCTTTAACCTTTTCAAGTCCAAAATGATCTCTGTCGAGAATTTTTTGTGCGCGATTTAAATCGAATTTATCTTTTGTATAAGATTGCCAAGGTAGCTCTAAAAGCAGGTCTAAATAATTCCGCTGAATGCCGTATTCGGCAACTTGCGGATTCATTCTAAGCAATCTACCGAGTTCTTTTTCAAAAACTTCTGAAACACTTTTCGACCATTTTTTATGTTTTGCTAAATGGCGCATTTCTTCAATTTCTTCGTCATAAGAAACACCACCAAGCTCTTCTTGTATGGTTTTTAGTTGCTGATGTAAATAATATTCGCGTTGTTGTTGATCCATATCCTCTCTAACTTTAGATTGGATGTTATTGCGAATTTGAAGTTTTTGCAACTCCTTATCCATTTTTTTGAGCATCAACATGGCGCGTTCTTTCAAATCGCTAATATTTAAAAGTTCTTGCTTTTCAGACACACCTAAATTCATATTAGATGAAATAAAATTCACTAAAAAGTTATTGCTATGAATATTTTTAATAGCAAATGAAGCTTCGGAAGGCAGATTGGGATTTTCTTTAATAATGGTCAAAGCCATTTCTCTAACGGAATCCATAATGGCATTAAATTCGGAGTCTTTTGCCTGTGGTCGCAATTCTATAAACTCGGTAACTTTTGCTTTTAAATAGGGAAACTCCTCAACAATCTCACCCAATTCAAATCGCTTTTTGCCCTGAATCACTACCATGGTATTGCCATCGGGCATTTTAAGGACCTTTAAAATTTTTGCAACCGTGCCAATGGAATACAAATCTTCAAAACCCGGATTTTCGTCAAGCTCATTTTTTTGAGCTACCACGCCAATGGTTTTGTTGCCTCTATTGGCATCTTTAATAAGTTTGATAGATTTATCGCGACCAGCAGTTATTGGTATGACAACGCCTGGAAATAAAACGGTGTTGCGAATGGGCAAGATTGGCAGTATATCGGGGATTTCTTCCTTGTTGATTTTTTCCTCATCTTCAGGGGTCATCAACGGAATTAATTCAGCATCTTGGTCTAAGGCTTGTTGCAATGACAAACTGTCAATATTTATAAATTTTGGATTACTCATAGGTTCTATACGTCAATATGACATTAATAATTAGCTTTAAAGGCAAATAAAAAAAAGGTTGTTAAATATAATGAACTTTAAATGATAAAGTTAGAATTTATTTTTTTAAATATGCACAGATAACAATTCAATTGTTGTGCCATTGTTTAAATTTTAAAGCGAAAGGGGTGGCAAAAAAACAAAAATCAAATATTGAAAAGCAAACTAATATTTTAATTTAAACTGTGATAAACGAAAAAATATTCAACAAAGTGTAACAATCTTTTAATTGGATTGTCTTTTGATTAGAAACGAAACATTGCAAACAAAAAATTTAAATATCGATCAATTGATTGAAAGCTGTAAAAAGGCTGATAAAAGTGCTCAATTTGAACTCTATAAGCGATATTATAAAACATTATATAACACTGCTTTTAGAATTTTAAACAACAGCTGTGAAGCTGAAGATGTGATGCAAGAATCGTTTCTAAGCGCCTATTCAAAATTGGGCACTTTTAAAGCTGAAAACACAAATGCAAATTCAGAGGCGACTTTTGGCGCTTGGCTTAAGCGGATAGTTATAAATAAGAGTTTAACCCAGTTAAAAAAAATTAATAAACACGAGAAAGTCCCTTTAGAACGCATTGAAAATATTAAAGAAGAAGATGATTATAGTGATTATTCAAGTGTTAAAGCCGGCGAAGTATTAAAGGGAATACAACAATTAAAGGGCAATTATAAATTGGTTTTAAACCTTCATTTTATAGAAGGGTATGATTATGAGGAGATTTCTGAAATAACAAAATGGTCAAATCAAAATATTAGAGTTCAAATAGCTCGTGCAAAACAAAAGTTAAAAGAAAATTTAAAATTGAAATATGAACAAATCACTTGAAAATAAAATTAAAGATTTGCAAGGTCAATTTGACATTGAAATGCCCAATGTAGGTCATTTTGAAAGGTTTAAAGCAAAGTTAGATGCAGCGCAAAAACCTAAATCAACAATTTGGAAACCACTTGCCATTGCCGCCAGTCTTTTATTGCTACTGAGCTTTTCGTGGAATTATTTATCCGAAAAGGAACGCCAAGAACTAAAGGAAGTTTCGCCTAAAATGGCAGAAACACAAGCCTATTTTACCTCGGTTTTAAGCCAAGAATTAAAAGCAATTAACAAGGTTAAAAACTTAGAAAATAAAAAAATTATTGATGACGGAATGGCGCAATTAAAAATATTAGAAATTGATTACCTCAGTTTAACCATTCAGCTTCAAGAGAGTAATGAAGACAGCCGCATCATCTTTGCGATGATTGACAATTTTCAAAAACGCATTGAAGTTTTAAAATCGGTTTTAAACCAAATTAATATTACAAAACAAACAAAAAATAATTCTTATGAAAACAAATTTATTTAAACGACTGTTTTTGCTCGCTTTAATACCTGTTTTAGGATTTACGTCAAATCCTGACAAGGCAAAATTCGAAAAAACAAGCACCGTTAAAAAGGAATTTAAAGTGGATGCCCATTCTAAACTTACTATTAATAATAAATATGGCAATGTTGATATTGTTACGTGGGATAAAAACATCATTAGCATTGAAGTGGTAATTACCGTTAAAGGCGCTAGTGAAAGTGCTGTTGAACGGAAATTGAATGACATTTCGATTGATTTTTACCAAATGGCGGGAGACGTAACTGCAAAAACGCTGATAGAAAAATCATCAAATAATTGGTCTTGGTGGGGCAAGTCTAACAATGTTAATTTTAAAATTAATTATACGGTTAAGATGCCAATTACCAACAATTTAAACCTTTCAAATGATTATGGTTCAATTAGTATTGACAAACTATTGGGCGAAGCTAACATAAATTGCGATTACGGCAGTTTTGATATTGGTGAATTGCGAAATGCTAACAATAAAATTAGTGCCGATTATGTGTCGGCTTCAAACATCGCTTATGTAAATGGCGCCATTATTAATACCGATTATTCTAAATTAACCATTGAAAAAGCAAATTATATTAATTTAAATGCTGACTACACAACTTCGCAATTAGGCAGTGTTAAAAAACTAAAATACAGTTGTGATTATGGTAGCTTACAAGTAGAGCATACAGAATCTATCGAGGGTAGTGGCGATTATATCAGTTTAAAAATAGGAACGCTAGCTAAATATTTGAATATTAAAGCCGATTACGGTTCTTTAAAGGTGGATACAATTTTAAAAGGTTTTGAATCAATTTTGGTTCAAACCGATTATACCTCCGGCATGCGTTTTGGATTTGCCCCCGATAGCCAATTTAATTTTATGGTTGATTTAGATTATGCGAGTTTTAAATATGAAGGCACTAACTTTAACTTCAATAAAAAGATAGTAAAATCCACATCAAAATATTACGAAGGTTTTTATGGCAAAACGCAAGGAGGCGGACAAGTTAATATCAAAGTTTCATACGGAAGTGTTTCATTTATAGAAAATTAAAAAATAATTATTATGAAAAAAGCAAAGATTGCATTTTTAGTATGCGCATTTTTAGTAGCAAGCGCAAATGCCCAATGGTTTAACACGCGCATAAAAGGAAATCAAAAAATGAGTACCGAAACCCGTCAAGTAGGTATATATGAGAGTATAGGAGTAGGCGGATCGTTTGATGTTAAATTGATTTCGGGTAAAGAAGGTAAGCTCATTGTTAAGGCCGAAGAAAACCTGTTGCCTTATTTAATTACCGAAGTTGAAGGTAACACCTTACAAATTAAATGGAAAAACGGTTTTAACATTAGTCATCGGCTACGCGTTTTGATTGAAGTACCTGTTGAGCACATTTCTAAACTTGCTCTAGCCGGATCGGGAGACATTTTTACCGACCATTTAACTTTAACCGAAACTGCACTAAAAATTTCACTAGCAGGTTCGGGTGCTATTAAAATTGCCGTCAAGGCAGAAGATTTATCGGCCGCAATTTCGGGTTCAGGCACTATTGACATCAATGGTGTTACAGATAAATTTGAAGCTTCCCTTGCCGGATCAGGTGATGTCGATGCTTATGATTTAGTTGCCAAAGACGCAAATTTTAAAATTTCAGGTTCTGGCGGTATCAAAGCAAATGTTAGTGAAATGCTCAATGTTTCAATTGCGGGTTCAGGTGATGTTTATTATAAAGGTAACCCAAAGCAGGATATTAAAATTTCTGGATCGGGTAGTGTTCAGCCAAAAGCCTAAATATCATTAATTTTCAGTTAGAGTTTTTTTATTTTCTCATAAAATTTATCTCATCATTCTAGGGATATTATTGATTAGTTAATTACTGCTTTTAAT
>PFPU01000040.1 GCA_002793215.1 Flavobacteriales bacterium CG_4_10_14_0_2_um_filter_35_18 | reverse complement strand
TATTCGCCGTGTTTAAATGGGTATTAATAGTAGCTGCTGTAGCTGCAATTTGCACCGTACCAACAGTACCCGTTTCAACAATTTTCCAGGTTCTATTTAGGGTTTTTTCTGGCGAACACATTAAAGTTGAAGTAGTAGCTGCTAATGCTACAGTACCATTATGACCCCAAGTCATGAAATAGTTATTTGCTAAAAAATTATTGGCATTGCTGGCATTATCTGCAGCAATGGTTCCCAAACCTATGGTAACTAAGGCATCTGCATTTATTGATTTAGATTGTTTTTGATTGAGAACGCCTTTTAAATTATCTCTACCAATAGCTGTTACATTGTGATGAAAAGCGGTATTAGCGGTATAATCCCAAATTTTTGTAATGCCATCGGCGGCTATATAATCACCTTCTATAACCGTTGCATTATCATCTGTAGGGTTTAAAGTGATACCGTATTTAATGGCCAAATAAGTTTCAATGCGTTGTTTTTCGGCTGCTGTTGGCACGGCGGTCATTACTATTACTTCAGCAATTTCACCTTTTAAGCGTCTTGAAGTTGAGGTGCTTTGAGAACCAATATACATAACACTATTATTACCCACACCATTACTAGAGGTATTGCTACTTGTAAATAGTAAACCGTCTTTATAAATTGCTTTTCGAGTGCCCGAAGGTCCCGTGAGCCCTGTACTTGTACCCAAACTCCACAGGTTATAGATATTTTGTGTTGGACTATTAGGGGCATTTAGGTTAACACCATTTAAGCGGTATCGCAATGCCGGAATACCACCAGACATGGGTGTTCTCAAGTAAAATTGACCCGAGGCTAGATTTTCTCTAATGAAATAGGAATCTCTTGTGAGGTTTTGTTTAACAACGGTATAAGTCCAAACGTTGGTTACGGCACTAGTTTTAAAAATACCACCTACAATGTGCATCCATTGATTACCATTAAACAATATAGAAGGGTTAAAATTAATACCATTGCTTATTTTTGAAGGTGCTACACCAACTGTTGCATGGTTATTAAAACCGGATTGATCGTCCCAATTGGTAACAGAAGTTGTGCCGGTTACATCTTTATCGGCGCGTAACCATAGCAAGAAACTACTAAGCACACCCCCCGGTGTATTACTTACGGTTGGGTCTCTATAATCAACATCGGCTAAAGCATCAGAGTTTGGCAAATCAACCGATGGGTTGTTAATAATACCATTTACATCGGTATAATCATCAATGGTATCAATGGCGTTGTCTAAACCATTGGTGCCAACAATACCCGAAAGGGTTAAACCGGCTTCGGAGGTATCATTATTACCTTGATTATCGGAATCTAAGTCTAAATAGTCGGGTGTGTCTAAACCGTCGGTGTTTACAGGGGTAAAACCACCGGCATAAACATCATTAACGCCATCGTTATTAGCATCGGTAAAGATACCTGGGGCCATATAGCCGGCCGTAGTTTGTGCTTCAACGTTATCCGGAATACCATCACCATCGCTATCTAAATCAAAACTATTTTTTATACCATCGCCATCGGCATCAAGTCCACCTTCTACTGAATCAAGGATGCCATCATTATCATCATCTAAATCAATATTATCGGGAATGCCATCGCCATCATTGTCAAGGATGCTATTTGTTGCATCTCTATAGTCAACATCACCGCCTGAGTTCAAGTCACCATCACTATCCGGTAAAAAGGTAGGGAAGTTTAATGAACCATTTACATCGGTATAGTCATCAACCGTATCAATATTATTATCCAAACCATTTACACCAACAATGCCCGAAAGATTTAAATTGGCTTCATTGGTATCGCTAATGCCATCATTATCGGCATCGGTATCTTTGTAATCATTTGCTAAGTCGCCATCGGTATCGGGAGGCGTAAGACCATTGCCTGAACCTGGAGTAACTTCGTAAGCATCATCGAGTCCATTGCCATCGCTATCAGTTAATGAAGGTGCAATATAACCTAGGGTTGACTGCGCTTCGATGTTATCGGGAATGCCATCATTATCGGCATCTAAATCAAAAGAATCTTTGATACCATCGCTATCGGTATCGAGACTGCCTTCAACGGAGTCAAGAATGCCATCATTATCGTCATCAATATCAACAGTATTGGGAATGCCGTCACCATCGTTATCGGCAGGATTGTATAAGTTATCACGGTAATCTACATCACCGCCTGTATTTACATCCATATCGGCATCGGGTAAGGTAGAAGGATTGTTTAGAATTCCATTTACATCGGTATAATCGTCAACGGTATCTCTATTGTTATCCAAACCATTTACGCCAACAACACCCGAAAGGGTAATATTAGCTTCAACGGTATCAGTAATGCCATCGTTATCAGAGTCTGTATCTTTATAATCTGGTGTATCAGCACCGTCGGTGTTAACGGGTGTTAAACCACCGGCATAAATATCGTTTACACCGTCATTATTGGCATCAGTAAAGGTTCCGGGTGCAATATAACCAAGGGTAGATTGTGCTTCAATGTTATCGGGAATGCCATCGCCATCACTGTCTAAATCAGAAGAATCAATGATGACATCGCCATCGGTATCGAGTGCCCCTTCAACGGTGTCGAGAATACCATCATTATCATCGTCTAAATCAATATCATTAGGAACACCATCGCCATCGGTATCGGGAAAATTAAAAGTGGCATCGCGATAGTCAACATCGCCACCAAAATTAAGGTCACCATCACCATCAGGAAATAATGAAGGGAAGTTAAGGCTGCCATTTACATCGGTATAGTAATCAACCGTATCAATATTATTATCCAAACCATTGAGACCAACTAGTCCAGATAGGTTTAAATTTGTTTCAATGGTGTCGTTAATGCCATCATTATCGGAGTCTGTATCCTTATAATCAGGATTATCAATACCATCGGTATTTACAGGTGTTAAACCACCAGCATAAATATCGTTTACACCATCATTATTAGCGTCGGAAAAAGTGCCTGGAGCAATATAACCGAGTGTAGATTGTGCTTCAATGTTATCGGGAATGCCATCACCATCAGCGTCTAAATCAAAAGAATCAATAATGCCATCGCCATCGGTATCGGCTACGCCTTCAATGCTATCTAAAATGCCATCATTATCATCATCTAAGTCAATTTCGTCGCGAATGCCATCAAAATCATTATCTTGAAAACCGGTTATTAATTTTATAAATACACCTGAGTCAAATTGGTTATCAGCCACATCGGAAATAGCTAATTTTACATGGTAGGTAGTATTGGGTGTTAACCCCTTTTTTATGGCGCGAATTACTTTTGTAAAGCCGTTAAATTCGGAATAGACTACATTGTTTGGAGCGCCCGTATTATTAGAGTTTGCAATGTAATAAAAGCTATTTGTCAAGTCGGCAGGTGTTCCATCTTGATTTGAACCTAGCGTGCCATTATTAATATTATTTACAGCGATAATAGTAGTTTTTCCCGGTACTTTGGCAATATTTTCATTCCCAACAATTCCCGGCCCAGAAACAAAAAAACCAAAAACGTCATTAAATTGAGAACCTACATAGGTGGGATATTCATCGGCTGCAAACTGAAAATCAACCGTAATTACGGTAGCAACGGCATCAAGGGTAACATCAAATTCATAAACAACCACGTCGTGTGTTGCTAAAGGGTTTATTGCTGTTAAGTCAGGATCGTTGATGTTTGAATTTGGTCCCAATGAAATGCCAATATTATTATTATTTGTAAAGGCTTCGGTTACCGTACTTGTGGTAAGTAACACGCCTGTATCTATTTGTAAATTAGCGACAAAACCATTAGAGAAAGTACCAACTTGACTGCCAATACCATGGGTAATTACCGGGTTTGTTATGGTTAAACCAGGCCCGCCAATTTGAGTTGCCAACTGTGCTGCAGTTGACCCTGAAGTGAAAGTAGCAGGGCTTTGTGCCATAGCAAAAAAGCTAAATAAAAAGCCTAACGAGGTAAGTAAAAATTGTCTTTTCATAATGGAATGATGTTTAGATAATTCACCGCTACAAAGTAATGAAAAAAATTGTGAATATGAGCAATTGAGCGACATATAATTTATCGAATGCCATTAACTAAATTATTCTATTACAATTGAGTTAAGTGTCAAACCAGTAATTCGAGGCGCTTTTAAAAAAATCTTCTACAACATTATTTGTAAAGCGACTTTTTTTAAATATATTTTTTTAATACTTTTACTTAAATTTTTAAAATAACCATTAATACATAATATCATGGCAAAAGGACAAGACGTACACAAAAGCGTGAAAAAAGAACCGCTAAAAACGGCAAAAGAAAAGAGAGCCGAAAAAAGAGAAAAGAAAGCCAAAAAAGGCTAAGTGATTTTGTGAACCTCGTTAGATTTAACGAGGTTTTTTTTATCGTATCCTTTTTTGTAGTTTTGATAATTCTGTAAAAAAACAAACTTCAAATTTTATAAATGATGAAAAATTTTAAAAATGCGAATGCCATTACAAATAGTATATTCTTGTTATTGTTGGTATTAACCCTGCCGGTGTTATCGCAAAACGAAAAAGATAATGTCAAGCCTATTCCAAAACCGATGTCGTTTATAACCAAACATCAGGGTAATTTTGGTGGCAAAACCATCGCCTATAAAGCAAGTGCTCAAGAAACCTATTTAAAAGATAAAGACGGTGAACCCGTAGCATCAATTTGGTCGGTTGCCTATACCCAAGAAGGCCTTAGCGATTCAACTATCAGACCCGTAACCTTTGTTTTTAATGGTGGTCCCGGCTCGGCATCCATCTATTTGCAAATGGGTTTTTTAGGTCCAAAAACCATTGTAGTTGATTCCGATGCCAAAAAAGATGATGGTGCTGCGCCCTATAATTTAAATCCAAATAAATACGGTTTATTAGATTTAACCGATTTGGTTTTTATTGATCCTGTCGGAACAGGTTATAGTCGTGTGGTAGGCAAAGGAAAAGTTGAAGATTATTGGGGTTTAAACGAAGATGCCAGTTCCATTGCCAAATTTATGCGCCAGTGGATTACCGAAAACAAACGCTGGTTTTCGCCTAAATATATTGCCGGCGAAAGTTTTGGCACTACCAGAGCCGTTGCCGTTGCCAATACTTTAGAAGGCGATGGCCAAGAAATGGCACTTAACGGATTGATTTTGATTTCACAAGCGCTCGATTATGAAGGGTCAACCTCTGTAAATGACAATATCACTTCCTATTTGACCTATTTGCCTAGTATGGCTGCCAATGCGTGGTATTTTAAAAAAGCCGGACTCGGCAAGGAATTAAAACCTTTTCTCGATGAATGTATGGCATTTACTTACGATACGTATGCGCCAGCGCTTTACCGTGGCAATTTGTTGAGTCAAGCTGAAAAAAATGCCATTGCCCAAAAACTTTCTTACTTCATCGGACTTGACAAAGATTATATTTTAAAGTCGAATCTCATGGTTTTGGTAGGACGGTTTCAAAAACAATTATTAGCCGATAAAAACTTAGCAATTGGAAGACTTGACGGTCGCTATACCGGCGATGAATCGGATGATATTTCAGATTTTCCGCATTTGGGTGATCCTGCCGATTATCGCATTGGCGCTGCTTTTACCGCCGCTTTAAATGTCTATTACGCTACCGATTTAAAAGTTGAAATGGACCGACCTTACCTCACTTCAAATAATGATGGTTTGGATGGAAAATGGCGCTGGAAAACGGTTCCTGATGGTTCGTATTGGGAACCATCTTATGTAAATGTTGCGCGACAATTGGGTGAAACAATGCGCCGAAATACCGATATGAAAGTCTTTGTTGTGGCAGGCTATTTCGACTTAATTTGCCCTTTTTTTGATACAGAATACACCTTTTCAAGAAATGGAATCGTAGGTGAACGTGTAACCAAAAAATATTACGAATCGGGTCATATGATTTACCTCCATGAACCAGATATGCTAAAATTATCGAATGATATCAGAGCGTTTTTAACCAAATAGAACTTTTTTTACTAACCAAAATCATCAAAAAAATGAAAATAAAATTCTGTGTACTTGTTAGCTTTTCAATGCTCATCTCCTTTACGGGATTCTCACAAAAAAATGATTTAAAATTAAAACAAGCAATACTTAAATCGGTAGAAAACCACCAACAAGAACTTATCAAATTAAGCGATGAAATTTGGGGCTTTGCCGAAACGGCCTTAAAGGAATACAAATCCTCAAAAGTGCTTGCCGATTATGCCGAAGCACAAGGTTTTAAAGTAGAACGCGGAGTGGCAGGTTTGCCAACAGCGTTTATTGCATCGTATGGTTCTGGCAAACCCATCATTGGAGTTTTGGGTGAATTTGATGCCTTGCCGGGACTGTCGCAAAAAGCACAAATTAATAAGGAAGCTTTGGCTATTGAAGCACCCGGACATGGTTGTGGTCATAATTTGTTTGGAGCAGGTAGCTTAGGCGCAGCACTTGCCATAAAAGAATTAATTCAACAAGGAAAATTAAAAGGAACCATTCGCTTTTACGGAACACCTGCCGAAGAAGATTTAGCAGGTAAAGTTTATATGGCACGGGCTGGCTTGTTCAACGATTTAGATGTTTCGCTAGATTGGCATCCCGATTTCGAAAACCGGGCTGGTATTCAAAGCTCACAAGCCGTAACCGATTATACAATAGCTTTTAAAGGAAAAAGCGCACACGCCGCCGCCGACCCTTGGAATGGTAGAAGTGCCCTCGATGCCGCCGAACTTTTTACAGTTGGTGTAAATTTTTTAAGAGAACACGTTAAACCAAGTGTAAGAATGCATTATGTTTATACAAAAGCTGGTGGTGTGCCAAATGTAATTCCCGCCGAAGCAGCCGTTTGGTTGTGGATTCGCGATTCAAAACGCAGCGGCGTTGCCGAAGTTTCTGAACGTATGAAAGACATTGCTAAAGGTGCGGCCTTAATGGCAGGCGTTGATTATGAAATAAAATTGAATAGTGGTTTATACGAAATTTTAGTCAATGAAACTGGGGCAAAAGTTCTTCAAAAAAATATGGAGTTTGTCGGCCCCATAAGCTATACTAAAGATGAAGTCGATTTTGCCAATGCCATAATGAAACAATACGGAGCCGATTCTAAAGGACTTAGCGGTATCATTCAGCCACTTGAAACTACCAAACCCGATCCCGAAGGTGGCTCAACCGATGTTGGCGATGTTAGTTATATTGTGCCCGAAATTTCGTTATTGGTTACTACGGCTCCTTATGAATCGCCTTGGCATTCTTGGGTTGTGGTGGCTTGTGGTGGTATGAGCATTGGGCATAAAGGCATGTTATATGCATCAAAAGCTTTGGGTACTACTATGGTTGATTTATTTCAAGATGAAAACTTGCGCAATCAAATCAAAGCTGAATTTTTAAAACGAAAAGGAAACGAAATTTGGCAAGCTATGTTGCCCATTGGACCCGCACCAATTCCAGTAGCTAATTAAAAAAGGACTTTATATTTTAATTTTTAAATGGCTATGATTTGATTGCGGTTTTGTTTTCAATTAATTAATCGTGCCTACGAAACTTTAATTAATTTTGGTTTTGTTTTTAACAAACAGACCCAAGCTAGATTATATTTTAAAATAACCCCTAAGAATCTAAACAAACAAAAACATACCCTAATTAAATTCTTGCTTGATAGGTGTATAAATCAAAATACCGTCCTTTTTTGGCTATCAATTCCTCGTGCGTTCCGCGTTCGGCAATTTTGCCTTGTTCAATTACTAGAATTTGATTTGCTTGACGGATGGTGCTCAACCGGTGTGCAATTACAAAAGTGGTACGTCCTTTAATTAATTGGTTGAGTGATTTTTGAATCATGGTTTCGCTTTCGGTATCTAAATTGCTGGTGGCTTCATCTAAAATAATGATTTTTGGATTTGCCAAAATGGCTCTGGCAATCGCTAAACGCTGACGTTGCCCACCTGAAAGTTTTACACCACGTTCGCCGATAACCGTTTCTAATCCTTTTTCAAAGCGGTCGGTAAACTCATTTACATAGGCCGCTTTCACGGCAGTTTGTATTTCTTCTTCACTGGCATCGGCTTTTGAAAAAATAATATTTTCACGAATAGTTCCCTCAAACAAAAACTCATCTTGCAAAACAACACCCAAATTTTGACGATAAGAATTTAATGAAACACTTGATAAATCTTGTCCATCAATGGTAATCATCCCTGATTTTGGATTTAAAAAGCTCGCTGCCAATCCGGCAATGGTCGATTTTCCCGAACCCGATGAACCTACTAAAGCAATGACCGTTCCCGAAGGCGCTTCAAACGAAATATTTTGAAGCACTTCGTTTCCAATTTCATACGAAAATGAGACGTCTTTAAAAACGATTGCCCCCTTAAAATCTTTTAATACAATGGGTCGCAACGCTACATCATCCTCTGGTTTCATATTCATAATTTCTTCGGTACGATCTAATCCGGCAAACGATTCGGTTAGCTGACTTCCAATATTGCTCATCTGAACAATTGGCGCAATTAAAAACCCCAAATAAAGGGTAAAGGATAAAAACTCACCAAAAGTCATTGTGCCTCCAATGATAAAATAGCCACCCATTCCCATGATTCCGGCCGTTGCCAGTCCCAATAAAAAAGTAGCAGAACTGGTTAAAAGCGCCGTTGAAGTCAGACTTTTTTTGACGTTTAAAAACAATTTTTCAACGCCAATTTCAAAGGTTTTTATTTCTTGTGCTTCGGCATTAAATCCTTTAATTACGCGCACCCCGTTTAAGGTTTCGGTTAAGCGACCCGTAACTTCGGCATTAATGATGCTGCGTTCTTTAAAAATGGGTCGGATAAATCCAAAAGCCTTTAGGGCTATAATGGCAAAAATCAGGATGGGAACCAACACGTATAAGGTCATAATCGGACTGATTTTTATCAACAAAACCAATGATACCACCGAGGTTAAAGTACCTCCAATCAATTGAACTAAACCCGTTCCGATAAGGTTTCTAACGCCTTCAACATCTGTCATAATGCGCGATACCAAAGCACCAGATTTTGCGTTGTCAAAATAGCTAATGGGTAAAGATAAAATGTGTTTTTGCACTTGCACGCGCAATTTTGAAATCAACAATTGCGCTTCAACGCTAAGCAATTTTGTCAATAAATAAGAGCTCACGGCCTGCACAATAATAGACCCGCAAACCACTAATAATAATAGTTTTAACTGATGCAAGTCCTTATTTACGATAACATCATCTATTAAATATTTGCTAGCACCAGGCAAAACCAATCCCGATAAACGGCTGATAATGATTAAAATTAAGCCGATAAATAATAGTTTTCGGCGTGGCCAGATAAATGCTATAAAAACTTGCTTTAAACTTACTTTACTTTTTTTTGATGACATTTTGAGCGTTCTATTTGAGCTTGGAAAGATATAAAAAACTAGGTTACACAAATCATAAATCAAACTTTGGCAAATTTTTTCTTCCGATAAATATTATAAAATAAAAGCTTTTTAAAATTTTAAATGTACTTTAGCAATTGTAAATTGAGTTTGTTTCAAAACATAGATTTGTAACGAATCAGTGTGTATAAATTATTGATTTGCAATAAATAAATTAACCATTAACTACACAAAGAAAAATGCACAAAGTGCACAAAGCATTAAAAATTAGCTTCCTGGGTCTTTGTGACCTTAGTATAAAACTTTGCGATCTTTGTGGTAAAAACGCTTTTAACCAAACTATTAAAAATTAATTCATAGACTGATTAGTTACAAATATTTTAAGGATAAGTACACCTTTTAAATTTACAAATTATTAAACATCAAATTTATAAACAATTAATTATTTTTACATTTAGCTCCAATTTAACACTTAGTAGCGGACTCCTCATTTAAAATTATTAAATAACTATGGCAAAAGATTTTCACAAAGAGCAACACCTTAAAAGCTCCGATTTTATAACCGATATGGTAATTGGCATGTCTGATGGTTTAACGGTTCCCTTTGCGTTAGCTGCCGGGTTAAGTGGTGCTGTTCAAAGCAATGGCATTATCATTACGGCAGGTATTGCCGAAATTGTGGCGGGAAGTATCGCCATGGGACTTGGTGGCTATTTAGCAGGAAAAACCGAGCAAGAACATTATGAATCGGAATTAAATCGCGAATATAAGGAAGTCGAAATACTTCCTGAAAAAGAAAAAGAAGAGGTTAAAGAAATTTTTGAGGCCTACGGTTTGAGTTTGGAATCTCAAAATAGAATTGCCGATGAATTGGCGCAGGATAAAGATAAATGGGTCGATTTTATGATGAAATATGAATTGGGTTTAGATAAACCCAATCCAAATCGCGCGCGAAACAGCGCCTCAACCATTGGCGTTTCATATATAGTTGGTGGATTAATCCCATTATCAGCCTATTTTTTTACGGCCAATCCCAATCAGGGCTTGATGGTTTCGGCAGTTTTGACGCTTATTTGTTTATTTGTTTTTGGCTATTTTAAAAGCCAAGTTACAGGTCAGCCTCCTTTAAAAGGTGCTATAAAAGTAACCATTATTGGATTTTTAGCGGCCGGCGCGGCCTTTTTAGTAGCCAAAATGCTCAATGCTTAATTTTTGATATTTGGCTTAATTATTTCAATTTAAAATGGAACTAAGTTATTATATTTCAGTGTTTTTTCATTTCATTTTTGGTGCCTTTTGGATAGGAGGCATGTTGTTTTTGCCTTTGGTTTTGCTGCCGAGCATCAAAAATCATCCCAATCGTATTTTATTGTTGCAACAAACAGGAATTAAATTCCGATTTTTTGGCTGGATTGCTCTTATCGGATTAGCCATTACAGGAATTTTGAATATGTATTTAAGAGGTTTGCCACTTTCGTGGGATTTTATCTTGCAAAGCAATTATGGAAATTTATTGCAGATAAAAATGGTGCTTTTTATATTGATGATGTTGATTGGTGTTTTACACGATTTTTATATTGGCACAAAATCAATTGAAGAAATGAAGGCTGTCAATAACGGAAAATTTAAACAACTCGCACGATGGTCGGGCAGAATTAACCTATTGCTCGCTTTTGCCATTGCTTTTATTGGCATTGTTTTATCGAGAGGCGGATTTTAAAAAACAGATGTGACAAACAACAGCAATCATTACGATTATATCATTATTGGCAGCGGTTTTGGCGGCTCGGTTAGCGCATTGCGTTTGTCTGAAAAAGGCTATAAAGTTTTGGTTATTGAAAAGGGAAAGTGGTTTGAAGCAAACGATTTTGCCAAAACCAATTGGAATCTCAAAAAATGGCTTTGGATGCCTAAGTTACGATTTTTCGGTATCATGAAAATGAGCGTTTTTAAACACATTGTTGTGGTTTCGGGTACTGGCGTTGGTGGCGGTTCATTGGTTTATGCCAACACCTTGCCCATTCCTAAAACGCCTTTTTATAAAACCGGAAGCTGGGCAGCTTTAGCCGACTGGGAAAATGACCTAAGACCTTATTATCAAACAGCTTTAAAAATGCTAGGGGCGAGTCCAAATCAGCGTTTATATGACGGTGATCTCGCCTTAAAACAACTTTCAAAAAATTTGAATATTGGCAACCAATTTGAACATCCCAATGTGGCGGTTTATTTTGGCAAGGAAAATGAAAAAGTTAGAGATCCTTATTTTAATGGCAAAGGCCCTGATAGGGTAGGTTGTAATTTTTGTGGGGGCTGCATGACTGGTTGCCGTCACAACTCTAAAAACACACTCGACAAAAATTATCTGTATTTGGCACAGCAATTGGGCGCTGAAATACTAGCCGAAAATGAAGTATATAATGTTGAACCGCTTGATAAGCTAGCCGGAAAAACAGGCTATAAAATAAGGGTAAGGTCATCGACAAAATTCTTTAAAAAGAAGCGCTATTTTACGGCAAATGGGCTTGTTTTTTCGGGAGGTGTTTTAGGAACGGTAAAGCTACTTTTAAAACTTAAACTAAAATCTTTGCCCAATTTATCCGATAAGTTAGGAGATGATATTCGCACCAATAACGAGACACTGATTAGCGTTTCTACACTCGATAACAACAAAGATTTTTCAAAAGGCGTGGCCATTGGTAGCTTGCTTCACACCGATGAACACAGCCATTTAGAAATTGTGCGCTATAGTGCAGGCTCTGGTTTTTGGAGGTTTTCACATTTGCCCTTGGCTATTGGAAAAAATACGCCTAGCCGATTGCTAAACATGTTTGTAAACGTTTTAAAATCACCCTTGAGCTATTTAAAAATTTATACAAAAAGTTGGTCAAAACACACGGCCGTTTTATTGTTTATGCAAAGTATTGACAGCACCTTAAAATTTAAACGCAATGCTTTTGGAAGCTTAAAAACTTCGGTGAGCTTTGGTGTAAAACCAACACCCAATATTCCAGAATCAATAGAATTGACCAAAAAATATGCCGAAATTGTTAATGGCAAAGCAACATCCTTTGCTTTAGAATCACTAGCAGGGATTCCTTCTACAGCGCATATTTTAGGAGGTGCAGTTATGGGCGATGAGGCTTCAACAGGAGTAATTAATAAAAATAATGAAGTCTTTAATTATGAAAATATGTTGGTAGTTGATGGTTCTATGATTTCGGCAAATCCGGGTGTAAATCCTTCATTGTCAATTACCGCCATAGCCGAACACGCGATGGCACAAATTAGCGATAAGTCATTGTGAAACCACCATTATAAAAATAGGACTTATTTTCTTAATTTTGCGCTAAATCTATAAACAAGGGTATTTTTTATGCCACATTTTTTTAAAACTATTGGTAAATGAGACTGGCAATTATTATACTATTTTTTAGTATTCCTATCTTTTCACAAACTGATTTAGAGGTAAAATTTTATTATGGAAAAGTTAATGACAGCTTTGAAATATTTGTAGATAATAACGAATATTGTGAGGTAACAGCCGTTTTGCAGTTAAGCCATGAAAACGTAATGGTTTCTTCAAAAAATCAAAATACTTTTCTCATTCCTGCTAGAACAAAAAATTTAAAACTATCATCATTAACGGCAATAGATTATGGAAAATACGGTTTTGAATTCACCCATAAAGAATACCGTGGCGATATTACAAAATCTTCTTATTCAAATCACTATCCTTATTCTTTGCCCTTTTTAAAAGGACAGGTTTATAAAGTTATTCAGGCTTATAATGGCAGTTTTTCGCATCAAAATATGAAAGCCATTGATTTTGAAATGCCAATTGGCACAACGGTAACAGCTATTAGAAGTGGAACTGTTGTTAAAGTTGAAGATCATTTTGAGACGCAAGGTGAAACCGAAGATTTTGCTAAGTTTTCTAACCATATCATTGTGATGCATTCTGACGGTACCTTTGCTACTTATGGGCATTTACAGCAAAATAGCTCAAAAGTTAAAGCGGGCGATGTGGTTAATAGAGACGCCATTCTAGCCTTGAGTGGCAATACGGGATGGACAAAAGTTCCAACACTTCACGTTGAAGTTTACAGACCAAAACCATCTGAAAAACAGTATATTGAAACTGAATTTAAAGTGGGATTTGGTCAATCGACCATCTTTTTAAAAGAAAACCAAATTTATAAAAGGGACTATCGATGAAACTTTTTTTGGTTTTTTTTATAACGAGTGTGTCCTTGGTGGCGCAATCAATTCCTAATGTAAAAGTCTTTTATGAAGCTAACGAAAATGGCTTTACCTTGTTTGCTGATAACAATGAGCTTTGCCCGGTGAGCTTGGTTTTAAGTTTTAAATTAGAAAATTTAAAAGCCACTACCAATAGGCAAACAATATTTGTTATTCCGCCCCTTCAAAAAAAATACCCTTTTACCCTGTTAAAAACCATTGGACTGGGCAAATACGGTTTTAGCTATAAATTTCAATCAGTTTTGGGAAATGTTTTAATTGACACTTACGACTTAAATTATACCTATGATTTGCCTTTCGAAAAAGGACAAAGTTTTTCGGTAGGTCAGGGTTATAATGGCATATTGACCCATCAAGGTTTAAATGCCATTGATTTTATTATGCCCGAAGGAACACCCGTGCTTGCGGTAAAAGGTGGGTTGGTAATTAAAACCGATGACACCCAAACAAAGCACGGTTACGGGGCTGAATTTGCAAAGTTTAACAATTACATCTTAGTGCTACATCAAGATGGCACTATGGCAAGTTACTTGCATTTAAAAACTTCAAGTGCTTTAATAAAACCCGGTGATAGCGTAATGGCAGGTCAAAAAATTGCGTTAAGTGGCAACACCGGTTGGAGTTCCGGGCCACATTTACATTTAGAAATTTATTTGCCAAAAGTCCTCAAAAAGCAAACCCTTCAAACTAAATTTAAAATAGACGATGGCAATACCGCCGTTTATCTGCTTGAAAATAAAAGCTATAAAAGGGATTATTAAAATAAACATAAAAAAATCCACTAAAGCCAAAGCTCAGTGGATTTTTTTAATGATAGAAAAATGCCAATTTATTTTAACACCTTAACTTCATTAAAAGGAGATAATTTTAAAGCCTCCATCTTTGTGCGATAAACAGCCCAATCGGTATTAAAGAAATCATTTATTTTAGCAATGACAGCATCTACTTTAGCGTTGGCATTTGCCAATAAAATTTGCTCAGTTTTGCCTGGTTCTGTTTGTAAAGAGCTTATATATTCATCGGCTAAATACAAATAAGATAGGTTACTAGGGTCTTTTGTTGCGGTAATACCTTGTCGTTTATCTTCTTTTCCGAACATAGCATCTAAAAGTCCGTCTAAGGTTTTAGAAATACTATCGTTTTGTTTGATAAGCGCTTCGTATTGCTTTTCTTTCTTTTCTTTTAATGTATTTTGATAAGTGTCAACAATCTTTTTTGAATCAATAACCTGTTTTATAGCATTATAAGCCAATTCCATTTTAGATTCCACTTGTTTTTGAAGGGCGCGTTTTGATTTTAAAATGGCAAGTGGCATTGTTTTTCTCAAATCGTATTTTACGGTAATCTTAGTAGAATCTTTAGCTTCACCAAATTGCATCACTATTTTATAATCACCGGGTAAAACGCTCACACCACCTGGTTCATTTTCCGATTTTCTTATGGTTCTTGAAGGGTTATTTACGCCTTTTTCATCTAAGCGCCAATACATGCGATGAACGCCACTATCCTCGGGTGTTTTTTCTTTTAAAGTTCTGATTAATATATTATTGCTATCATAAATTTTGACAATAATATTTTTATAGTTAACTTTAGATTTATCAGCGTCATCCGATTTATCGTCTTTAGCGGATTGATCTTTTTCTTCCGTTTTTGGTTTGTTGATGCTGTAAGTTAGCATGGCTCCAAATTTTTTATTTTCACCATTAAAGATGGCATTCGCGCCAAATCGTGTGCCACTTGGTTGTTGTATTTCAGGAAGATAGGCGGTAGGTGCGGGAAAAACGGCAATGGTTTGGTCGAGCAATTTTAAACCTTTTCGTGCCAATTCGCGAAGGGGTTTAATATCATCTAAAACCCACATGGCGCGTCCAAATGTGGCGATGGCTAAATCGTCTTCTCTGGGTTGAATAGCCAAATCCATAGTTGGAACAGTTGGAAAATGATTCGTCCATTTTGTCCAATTTTTACCCTCGTCAATACTCACATATAAGCCCGCTTCGGTACCTAAAAACAGCAATTGTTTTTCCTGAGGATCTTGTATCAGCGAAAGCGAAAATCCGAAGGTTTCGGGGTTATCGGTTAACAAGCTTTCCCAAGATTTTCCATAATTGCGGGTTCTAAAAAGGTAGGGTTTGAAATCAAAATTGCGGTAATTATTAGCAACCACATAAGCTTCGGCTGGTTCTAAAGCCGATACTTTGATTTGTGTTATCCAGCTATTTTTTGGCAATCCTTTCAAATTTTCGGTCAGGTTTGTCCAACTGGTACCGCCATTTTTTGTGAGTTGCACGTTGCCATCATCAGAGCCTATCCAAATCACACCTTTTTCTAAAAGGCTTGGCGTAATGGCGATAATAGTACCGTAATTTTCAGCGCCGGTGGCATCCATAGTTAAACCTCCACTTTCATATTGCTTTTGTTTTTCGGGATTATTAGTGGTTAAATCGGGTGAAATAAGCTCCCATTCAAAGCCTTGATTGGTTGATTTATGTACAAACTGACTTCCAAAATAAATGGTATTGCTGTCAAAAGGATCCATCGCAATGGCTGAATTCCAATTAAAACGCAAATTAATATCGGGATTTGGATGCGTTGGCCTAATAATTCGGGTGTCGCCTGTTAAACGGTCATAGCGACCAACATAACCTTCTTGCGACATGCCGTAGCCAAAACGCGAATCTTTAGGGTCAGGAACCACATCAAAACCATCGCCAAACATCAATTCTTGCCAGTAGGAATTTCGGATGCCTTGTGCTTTTAAAACGTATCCGGGTCCAATCCAAGAGCCATTGTCTTGCATGCCGCCATAAACGTGATAAGGAAAATCATTATCCACATTGATATGATAAAATTGACCGACAGGAATATTTTCGGCAAAGCGCCATGTTTTACCACGGTCGCGCGTAATGTTTAGGCCGCCATCGTTGCCGTCAATCATTAAATTTGGGTTTTCGGGATTGATATACCAAGCGTGATGATCGGGATGCACACCAACACTTGTGCCATAAGCCGGCATCAATTGACTAAAACTTTTGCCGCCATCTTCACTCACATTAACATAGGTAAAAATGGTGTAAACACGGTTTTCATTTTTTGAATCAACGGCAAGTGTTGAGTAATAAAAAGGACGGTTTCCGATGCCATCAGCACCACGACCGCTCGATTTATCATTGACCATTGTCCATTTAAATCCGCCATCTTCTGAGCGGTATAAGGCATTTTTTTCGGCTTCAACCAATGCGTAAACAATAGCAGGATTGCTTGGTGCAATGGCAACACCAATACGACCTAAATCGCCTTTTGGCAGGCCATCCTTATCGGATAATTTTTTCCAATTTTCGCCACCATCGTATGTAATATAAAGTCCGGAACCTGCGCCACCCGATTTAAAGAAATAAGGCTGGCGTTGATGTTCCCACATGGCAGCAATTAATTTGTTGGGATTATTTGGATCGATTACCAAATCGGCTGCACCGGTTTTAGTATTTACAAAAAGGATTTTTTGCCAAGATTTTCCACCATCGGTAGTTTTAAAAATGCCGCGTTCGAGATGCGCTCCCCAGGGCGAGCCAATAGCGGCGACATAAACGGTATTTGGATTTTGTGGATCGACAATAATTTTATGGATATTGCGGGTTTTTTCAAGTCCCATAAGTTTCCATGTTTTGCCGGCATCTAAACTTTTATAAATGCCATAGCCACCGTTTAAGCTATTGCGAGGATTTCCTTCGCCAGTGCCCACCCAAACCACATCGGGATTGCTTTGCTGAATGGCTATTGCGCCAATTGACGACACCGCTTCTTTTTCAAAAATGGGTTGCCAATCAATACCACCACTTTCCGATTTCCAAACGCCACCCGAGGCAGCACCTGCATAAATAATGTCGGGATTTGAATTTACTGCATCAATGGCGGTAATGCGACCGCTCATTCCGGCGGGACCAATCGCCCGAGGTTCAATGCCTTTAAGCTTAGTCATATCAAGCTGTTGGGAAAATATTACTGAAGACATCAGCAATAAAAGAAGCACAATTTTTTTCATATTGAGGTTAGTTTAATTAGAATTTTAAAGGTAAAGCGTTTGCACAAATAGATATGTTAAAATTTTCTTAAGGTCTAAAATATTTAAGAGTGCTTTTAAACGAACCATTTAAATTTGGTAACTTGCAGCTTCGTTTTTTAGCTATGATGCACCTAAATATCAAAAAATTAAAACAAGAAATCGTCAGTGGTTTCTTATTTGCACTAATATTTATAAGTTGCTCCTTTACGGGATATTCGCAAGTTCCAATTCCCGAAAAACCAAAAATGCAAACCAGTGTTTATGATGGTGCAGGCATTTTAAACGAATTGGAATTTAAGAGCATCGAACAAAAACTGATTAATTATGCCGATTCAACTTCTACACAAATTGTATTAGCCACTATCAATACTACTAATGATGATGACATCAATTTATACGCAACCGAATGGGCGCAAAAATGGGGCATTGGTCAAAAAGGGAAAGATAACGGTGTTTTTATTTTAGTGGCGTTTAAAGATCGTAAAATAAGTATCCGCTCCGGTTATGGTACCGAAGCCTTGCTAACCGATTTTTTATCAAAGCAAATTATAGATAAAATAATCACACCCGAGTTTAAAGCAGGGAATTATTATAAGGGTTTAGATTTAGGAACCACAGCGGTAATTCAAGTTTTAAACGGCGAATTTAAAGAAACACGAGACTTTAAAACGGATAGTCAAAAGGGAACAAAAGGCTTTCCAATTATTCCGGTCATTGTTTTTGTGATTGTGCTTATTGCCTTATCTAGAAAAAATAAAGGCAACAACAACGGTACACGTCATAGAGGCCCTACATTAATGGATGCCATTATATTGAGCAGTTTAGGAAGTTCGGGCAGAGGTAGTTTTGGAGGTTCTTCGGGCGGTAGCTTCGGCGGTGGCGGTGGATTTGGTGGCGGCTTTGGTGGCGGCAGCTTTGGCGGTGGCGGCGCGAGTGGTGGTTGGTAATATTAAATTACGTTAACGCTATATATAAAATAATAATATTAAACCTATCAGTTTTTTTCAAATATAGCCTATTGGGTTTTCGCTTAAAACCTATGAGGTTTTAAAAATCTTTTAAAATGAACACCGCTAATAAAACCACTTCAACCATAAACCCTTGCCCCGATTGTCCGAGTG
>PFPU01000067.1 GCA_002793215.1 Flavobacteriales bacterium CG_4_10_14_0_2_um_filter_35_18 | reverse complement strand
CTATTTTTTCTAATTTTAAAATAATTAACAAAGGTTCTTTAAATTTTGAAAAAACTTCTAACAATGCCATTTTTGCTGATATTATTAAAAATAAAGACACCATTAGAATCTATAATATTCATTTAGAATCTATGCACCTTAATCCTAAAAAGGACTCGGTCACAAAAAAAAATTCGGAGCGTCTTTTAAAGAGTATTGCGAATACCTTTAAAAAGCAGCAAGCGCAAATTGAACTTATCAATCAGGATTTAGCCGCGAATCCCTATAAAACAATTATCTGTGCCGACTTAAACAATACCGCCTTTTCTTGGGCCTATCGGCGTTTAAAATCCGATTTTAAAGATGCTTTTGTAGAAGCCGGTAGCGGATTTGGAACCACTTTTAATTACAATTACATTCCCTTGCGAATTGATTTTATCTTAACCGATCGCCAGTTTGAAGTTTTGAGTTTTAAAAAATATAATGTCAAATATTCTGACCATAATCCCATAAAAACCACGCTTAATTTTTAAGCTTTTTTTACCCATTTTAGTTGTAACAAGTTAATGGGATTTGCTTTTAATCCGCTGATATTTTTTTGGATAAACAACACCACTTCATCATAATATAAAGGCACAATTGGCGCATGGCTCATCAATAAACTATCCATTGTTTGGTAAAGTTTATAGCGCGCTTGCAAGGGCATCATTCTAAAACTCTCCTCATATAGCCTATCAAAAGTTTTGTTTGAAAAATGTGTGTAATTTGGTCCATTTGGCGCTAAATTTTTACTATAAAACAAGGATAGATAGTTTTCGGCATCCGGATAATCGGCAATCCAACTCGCTCTAAAAACAGGTAGTTTTCCGTCGGCTTTTAGCTGACGCAAGGTTGATGGCGGGTTAACATCAATTGTTACTTTTAGTCCTATTTGCGCTAATTCGCGTTGAATGTATTCACACAAATCCAAATAATTTCCGTCGGTATTAATGCTTATTTCAGGGTTTTTATCGCCTGTTTCGCGCTTGTATGCTTCAAGGTAGGTTTTGGCTTTCTCAGGATTATAATCATAAGCTTTTAGATGATTATAGGAGGGTAAACCCTTCGGAATAATGCCATTAATAGCTGGAATGCCAATGCCATTTCGCAAAAAGCGAATCATTTTGGTGCGGTCAAACCCATAGTTTATAGCCTTTCGGAGCCAGCTATTCTGTACGGAATTTGTTTTGGTTGAATCTAATAAAAACCCAAGGTATTCGGTATTTAAATACGGATTCGATAACATATAAAGTTGCTTTTTGTATTTTTGATTTAAAAGTCCATTTAAATCAATGATTTCATCCTTATATGAAGGGTCTAGAGCCGTAATAAAATCAATATTACCTTGAATTAATTGCAAAAATTCGCTTTGCTTATCCGGCAAAAAACTAATGGCAACGGCATCTAAATAAGGCAAATGCGTTCCTAAAGAATCTACTTCATAATAATTGGCATTCTTTAAAAAAACCATTTTAGTATTGGCAACCCATAATTTAAAGGTAAAAGGACCAGTTCCAATAGGATTTGACCCAAATTCCTCACCAAAAAAATCAATTGCTTCTTTAGGAACCACCGAACAATATTTCATGGCCAACAAGCCTAAAAATGGCGGAAAGGCCTGCTTTAATTCAATTTGAAAAACCGAATCGTTAAGCGCTTTAAATCCCGCCACATTTTTGAGAATCCAACCGCCCGGTGAAGCTACTTTTGCATCGGTTAGCCGATTAAAACTAAACACAAAATCTTGAGCAACAACAAGCCTTGTAAGCTCTTTTCCAAACAAAATATGCTTGTGAAAATAAACATCTTTTCGCAACAAAAATTGGTAGGTTTTACCATCATTGCTAAGTTGCCAAGATTGAGCAATATCGGGTTGAACTTGCAATTGATCATCTAATTGAACCAATCCGTTAAACAACTGATTAACGCCCCAAATATTGGCAACGGTTTTAGAAAATGCGGGGTCGAGCGAGTAAATATTGCTGTGTTCGTTATACCGAAAAATCTTTAATGCCTTGTTAGAGCTAAATTTTTGCTCACATCCAAAAAACAAAAATCCAAGCAACCATACTAAAATAATTATTTTATAGCTCAAATTCATAGTCGTTTTCTACTTTACAAATCCGTACTTTAAATGATTGATACCACAAATCTTTGCCTTTTTGGCGGGCAATTTGATGCGCTGAATTATTTTTCCAATTTTTTATCGCCTCGAGGCTTTCCCAATAAGAAACGGTTATTCCAATTGTTTCTCGAGCCGATTCTAAACCTAAAAAACCAATTTGTTGGCGCGCTAAGGCAATCATTTTTTCAGAAGTTTTTGAATAATTTTTGTCACCGGCGGTGCGGATAGACGTAAATATAACCGCATAATACGGTGGTTTTGGCGTTTTAGCAATCATAAATAAAATTGTAAATTTGCAAACCATAAATATAGACTAATGCCTGCACAAAAAAAAGTTGCTTTTTATACTTTAGGATGCAAACTTAATTTTTCGGAAACTTCAACCATTGCCCGACAATTTTCGGGTGAAGGTTTTGCACGCGTACCTTTTGAAAAACCGGCTGATATTTATGTTATTAATACCTGCTCGGTTACCGAAAATGCTGATAAACGCTTTAAAACAATTGTGAAGAATTGTTTAAAAATCAATGATAAAGCCTTTGTAATTGCCATTGGTTGTTACGCCCAACTAAAACCCGAAACCCTCGCACAAGTTGATGGTGTTGATTTGGTTTTGGGCGCAACCGAAAAATTTAAAATCACCAATTATTTGAATGATTTAACAAAAAACGATATGGGTACAATACATTCGTGCGAAATTGAAGAAGCCGATTGTTATGAAAGTGCCTACTCTTTTGGCGACCGAACACGTGCTTTTTTAAAAGTTCAAGATGGCTGCGATTATAAATGTACCTATTGCACCATTCCCCTTGCCAGAGGTATTTCGCGAAGTGATTCTTTAGAAAACGTCATTGCAAATGCAAAACTAATTGCAAATAAAGGCCTTAAAGAAATTGTTTTAACCGGCGTGAATATTGGCGATTATGGCAAAGGAGAATTTGGTGATAAAAAACACGCACACACTTTTTTAGATTTGGTAAAAGCCTTAGATGCTGTTGAAGGAATCAATCGGCTGCGAATTTCATCAATTGAACCCAATTTATTGACAAACGAAACCATCGATTTTGTAGCACAGTCAAAGCGTTTTGTGCCCCACTTTCACATTCCGCTTCAAAGTGGCAGCAATGAATTGCTAAAATTGATGAAACGCCGCTATTTAAAAGGAGTTTACGTCAATCGTGTTGAGCAAATTAAAAAATTGATGCCCAATGCCTGTATTGGTGTGGATGTGATTGTGGGTTTTCCCGGCGAAACAGATGAACTTTTTCTTGAAACCTATCATTTTTTAAACGAATTAAACATTTCATACTTACACGTTTTTACCTATTCTGAACGTCCAAATACCGAAGCCAATTTAATGAAAGGGATTGTGCCTATGGAAATACGCCACAAACGCAGCAAATTATTGCGCGGTTTGTCGGTTAAAAAACGTCGTGCTTTTTATGAAAGTCAGCTAGAAACTACCCTAAATGTTTTATTTGAAAGTGCTAATAAAGATGGTTTTATGTACGGTTTTACCGAAAATTATGTAAAAGTAAAAACACCTTTTAATGCCGATTTGATAAACACCGTGCACCTTGTAAAACTGACAAAAATTGACCTTGATGGCAAAGTACTTTTTGATTGGACAACCGCTCAATCATCAATAGAAAAAATAAAAATCTTAAGTTTATAAATTTGACACAGCTCTATTTTATGCCCGGTTTGGGCGCAAGTTCAAAAATATTTGAATATCTTAATTTACCAACCGATAACTATTGCTGCCATCATTTAGAATGGCTTACGCCTGTTGCGGTTAATGAGCCTATTAGCGATTATGCGCAAAGGTTATGTCAAAGCATTACCGAAAAAAATCCCGTGCTTATTGGCGTTTCTTTTGGCGGAATTATGGTGCAAGAAATGACCCGTTTTCTCAATGCCAAAGCCGTAATTATTATATCGAGCGTTAAGAGTGAAGCCGAATTTCCTAAAAAGTTTGGTGTTGCAAAAACAACCCAAATCTACAAGCTTTTTCCGTCGCGTCATTTTGAGCAAATTGGCGGTTTTGTCAAAGAAAATTTTGGAAATAAACTCAAAAAACAAATAGAGCTCTACGAAAAATACCAAATAAAATTAACACCTATTTATTTAGATTGGGCATTTGAAACCATTTTGAATTGGAAAAAACAAAAAGAAGTCGCCAATTTACACCACATTCACGGTGATGCCGATGCTATCTTTCCTCCAAAATATATCACAAATTTTATCCCTATAAAAGGTGGCACACACATTATGATTTTAAATAAAGCAAAGGAAATCAGTAAAATAATTCAGGAAATTATCTAATTTTAACTTCTAAAATATCTTTGAACTAATATGAACATCATTAAAACCAACTTTAAAGACCTGTTAATTATAGAACCAA
>PFPU01000075.1 GCA_002793215.1 Flavobacteriales bacterium CG_4_10_14_0_2_um_filter_35_18 | reverse complement strand
CATAACGGTTTAAAAGACATCCAGCAAGTTTTACAAACGGTTGACTATCCGCGATTGAGATTTGGTGTTGGTGCAAACTTTAGCACCGGAAAACAAGTAGATTATGTGTTAGGCGATTGGCAAGCAGACGAATTAAAGCAGCTAAACGAACGCATTGAAAAAGCTGGAGAAGCCATTATTTCGTTTGGCACTGATGGACTTAACAATGCCATGAACAATTTCAACAACAAATAAGTGCGCTTATTTTTGAAATAAAAGAGAGGTGATTTTTTTAAACTTAGCAGTGGTTTTAAACGCATTGGATTGATTGATAATACCAATAATGTTTCTAATAAAAAAGCTAAAAACGCCACAAAAATGAGGATAAACCGCTCTTGAAAGGTTGTATTGTTCTCAAAAATACCAGGGCAGGTGGTGCTGAGCAAGTTACGAAAGTTGAGGGATTGGCAAATCTGCCTTCCTTTTAGCCAAGTTTAGCTCCGATTTATATTCAACGCTAGGTTCTTCAATTAAAAATAAATCAAGTTCTTTTTTGTCGTTAAAACCACTAATTTTTTGCCTGTAAGACGATGCTATTTTGGGATTCTCAACTTCTATTTTTCGGTTTTTGCTCATGGTTAAAAATTCTTCTTCTTGGTCGATTCCTAAAAAACGGCGGTTAGCCAAATTGGCTGCAATTCCTGTGGTACTGCTTCCAGTAAATGGGTCTAAAATCCAAGCATTGGGTTTGGTGGAAGCTAAAATTAAACGAGTTAAAACTACCAAAGGTTTTTGTGTAGGATGTTTACCACAACTTTTTTCCCAAGGAGCAATGGCAGGAAGTTTCCAAACATCTTTCATCTGCTTGTTACCATTCAATTGCTTCATTAATTTGTAATTATAATAATGAGGAACTTTCTCGCTTTTTCTCGCCCAAATAATTTGTTCTGTTGAATACGTAAAGTAACGGCAAGAAAAGTTTGGTGGAGGATTGCTTTTTTGCCAAGTTATGACATTTAAAATTTTAAAACCCAATTCATTCAGAATTTGCCCTACCGAAAAAATGTTGTGCATCGTTCCACTTATCCAAATGGTTCCGTCATCTTTCATTTTTTCACGAGCCAACTTTAGCCATTTGCGGTTAAAATCATTTACCTGTTCAAAACCTCCCGATTTATCCCATTTGCCTTTGTTTACGCTAACAATTTTACCGCTTTGTATGGATAAACCATTGTTGGATAAAAAGTAAGGAGGATCGGCAAAAATCATATCAAACTTATGGTCAAATTGAGGCAAAAGAGCCATCGTATCTCCGTGAAGAAGATAGAAGTTTTTATCGGTGGATTTGAAAAAAGGTTTAATCATTAACTATTGGCGAAAATAATGAATTAAATTCTTCAAAACTATAAACAATTAATCGATCATTAAATCCTTCTGAGTATTCAATCCATCTAACCAACAAATTTTGATTTTTATGATCTACCGTACAATCAATTTCAACAGTTAACCCCATATAATCCCATTTCTGGATATCATTAAATTTTTTTAAATAAGACAATAACGGATTTATTTTACCGCCTTTTTGTTTTGAGCCATGTGCATCTATTTTCATAATAACGATTATTTATTAAATTCATTACCTTTGAACAAAGATAATCTTTTTTAAATAAAACACACAATAAGTGTCTTTTTATTTTTATGAATAATTCAATATTAGAAAATTTTGGACAACAACTTAAAAAGTTAAGGAATGAAAAAAACTTAACTCAAGAGCAGTTTGCCAAAAAATGTGGGTTACATAAAAATTATATTGGTATGGTTGAAAGAGGCGAACGAAACCCTTCCTTGATTAATATTGAACTCATTGCTAAAGGTTTAGAAATTTCTATTTCTGATTTGATGAAATTTTGAGTTGTTTGGGATTTCCGAACAAGTGGATTAAATTTCCATAATTCCATTATACAGCATTTGTCTTCCTGATTTTGCCCAATAAGTTATGTCTTGCTCAATAAAAAGCCACCTTAATGTTTTAAGTATCAATTCATAATTTTCACCTGTTTGTCTCTGGTTAATTATGTAGTTAAGTGCCGTATTGATGGGCAGACAGTTATAAATATCAGTAATACTGTTAATGAGATTATTGAATTCTTGATTTGTTAAATTCGCTTTTTTATATTTTATATCTTCTAATATAAAATCATGTTTGGGAGGCTTATCATTGCCATTATTAAAAAAGATGTGGTTTTCAATAAAAATTACAAAATCACACCCCTTGTTTAATCGACCAGGTCTTTCGAGATAGATTCGATTTCCATTTGATAGAGTTTCAACAAAATATCTATATTTTGTTTGCGGTCTTTCTATAATCCATTGATTCAACAAATAATTTCTTATATCAACTTTATTGTTAAATTGTTCAATATTGGGGATATTGATAGAAATTGAAGCATCTTGTCTTAAAGTCATGGATGTATTTTTATTATTTATTTAAAATCTTGATTAGTACTTGTTCTTTCAACATCTCCAAATTCAGCAAATAATCTGCTTTATCAAAGTATTCTCTAAGCGGTTTTAAAGTTGATTTCCAACCCGCACCGTCGGTTATCCAAATAAATTCAATGCCTTGTTTGTTCCAATAGCGGTTCATTTCAATGTATTCGGTTGCAGTAGATTTTAATTTTGAGCCACCACCACCATAAAAATTACATTCAATAAAAAACAGTTTGCCTTTATTATTTATCGCAAAATCCAAGTTTCTCGATGACTTATCTACAACAACATCAATATTCCATTGTGCTTTTATTTTTTTAGCATTTGCTTGTCTCATATATTTAAAACCCAAATTATTACAAGTATCAGCAACAAATTCTTCTACCAAACTTTCCATCAAGATTCCACCTCTGTTTTTTCTACCGTTGCTATCCAAACCAACTTCAACGCCAGTTGCGTAATCCACCAAATTTTTAACTTTTTTGTCTTTTAAAATTTCACCAATTCCACAATTCACTAAAAAATAGGCTAACTCCTTACATTCTTCATCGCTTAGTTTCCCGTTGGTAAAAGAATATTTTTTGTAAATAAAGTTTTTGGAGTCGGTAAGTATGTCCACCGATTTTTCACGAACAGCAATAAGCGTTGGAAAAGCTTTAATAACTTGTGGGTATTGCTTTATGAGTTGGTAGGCTTCTGTTTCTATATCTTCTTTGCCAATTAAATAGTTCAATAAATTCAGCTCTTTTTCAATTGGTTCAATGTTGCCGAACACTTTAGCCCAATTCACAAAATAATCCCATTGGGTAATTTTCTCTTTAAAGCTTTGCGTAATCTTTACGAAAAGCTCATCTTCATTTTTTAGATTAAGCAGTTTGCAAAGCTTGTTCATAATCGTAATTTGTAATCAGCAGTTCGTTTAATTCTCCTCTTTTTTGCGGGTTTGCATTAATACTTCTACGTGCTTTAACTCTTGCAATAGAAAATTCAGCATAAATATCGTCAAAGAAATTGTTGTTAGAAACTTTATCTTTTACATCCGAATTGCTCAACATCCATGTGTGATCTAATGAGTCAAGTTTTGAGCAAAAATTTCGAAGTCTTATTTGTTCGTCATCATTAAAATCATCTTTAGCATAAGAATTAAAACTGGAAGTGTTATGCAAAGGTTTATAGGGCGGATCAAAATAAAAAAGTGTGTTATCGCTGGTAAAATCAATAGTTTTTTCATAGTCGCCACAAAGAATTTCAACTCGTTGAAGTGCTTTGCTAACAGCTATGATATTCTCAGCATCACAAATTGTTGGGTTTTTATAAGAGCCGATTGGAACATTAAAACCATTGCTTTTATTCACGCGGTAAAGCCCGTTAAAACAAGTGCGATTTAAAAAAATAAACAGTGCTGCTTGAGTGCTTTTTTCGGTTTTGCGGCTGTTATATAATTCTCGTTTTTTGTAATAATATTCTTTCTTTTCTGCTTCTTTTAAGTTTAAGGAATGATAATCATTTTGCAAAATTTCAAGAATTGAAATAAGTTCTTTTGGATTTGAAGCAATTGTTTTATAAGTATTTATCAAATCTTCGTTGATGTCGTTAATAACGGCTTTTTCAAGTTTTGGGAATTTGCTCAGCATCCAAAACAGAACGGCTCCGCTTCCCACAAAAGGCTCAATGTAAGTAAATTTACTTTTTAATATGCTTTTTGGTAAAAGATTTTCAATGTCATTGATGAGCTGGGTTTTGCCACCTGCCCACTTTAAAAAAGGTTTCGCTATTCTATCTGCCATTCGGTTCTTAAATTAACTATGATTATTCTAGCAAAGTTATGATTTAAATCCTATTAATCTGATTTTTGTGTGCTTAATTGTAAACCTAAATATTTACTTAACCTTTTTATTTCATTATCCTTTTCCCAAAAATAACTTATTAAAAACCAACCGTAATCGTTTACATTCAATTACATACGAAAGTAAGCGTCTAACAACCGAATCTTTTTTAAATATCGCTTTTAATTTGCCCTGTTGAATTG
>PFPU01000042.1 GCA_002793215.1 Flavobacteriales bacterium CG_4_10_14_0_2_um_filter_35_18 | reverse complement strand
TCCCAAACTCAAAAATACAATCGCAAGGCTTTTTAATGAGATTGAGATAATCAGAAGAACGCCAAAATTTCCTTATTCAGAAGGACCGAGAAAGTACCAAAATATTGCATTTGACAATTGGAAAAATAATAATCAACAAGGGTTGTTTGCAATGGCTACAGGAACAGGAAAAACTATTACCTCATTGAATTGTTTACTTGAAATTTATAAAAAGACAGGATATTATAAAGGATTAATTTTAGTTCCAACAATCACACTTGTCAATCAATGGGAAAATGAATGTAAAAAATTTAATTTTGGTTCAATTGTGAAAATTAGCTCAAAAAGTCGATGGAAAAACGATTTTGCAGCTATCTTAACTAGAGAAAGGTTATCACCTACAGAACAGGTATCTTATATTGTAATTTCAACGTATTCTTCTTTTGCAAAAGAAAACATCTTTTCTGAACTAAATCAGCTTTCTCCAAAAACTTTACTTATAGCAGATGAATGCCATAATATGGGTTCAGGTAGTTTACTAAAACTTTTGCCAAAAGTAAATTGTAAAAGAAGAATTGGTCTCTCAGCAACTCCTGAAAGGCAATTTGATGAAGAAGGAACAAAAAAAATATATGCCTTTTTTAATAGTGAAAACAAATATACTTATGAGTTTTCAATGAAATTAGCAATAAATGGGGACATTGAAAAGGACATTAAACCTGTTTTATGCCGATATTATTATTATCCGCACTTAGTATCGCTTACCGAATCTGAAATGAAAGATTATGTAGAATTATCAATCAGAATTTCCAAATTCTTTAATAGTTCATCTGAGAGTTTTAACAATAGCCCTATTTTAACAGCATTACTACTAGCAAGGAAAAGAATCATTCATAAAGCATTTAACAAAGTATCTGTTTTTTGTGATATACTAAAAGAACAATATAAAAAGAATAGTAGTTTAAAATTTACTTTGGTTTACGTTCCGGAAGGAAATGACCCAAACGATTATTTCGAAACCGACCAATTTTCAGAAAAAGATGAAACCGAAAATGACAAAGATGCTGTCCATTTAATCGATGTTTTCACAGAAGCAGTTAAAAATATTGATAAACGTACAACAATCAAACAGTTTATTTCAGGAACCAATAATAAAGAACATATCTTAGAATTGTTTGCTGTAGGAGACATTGATGTACTTACTTCGATGAAGTGTTTAGATGAAGGTGTTGACGTGCCACGTGCTGAATTGGCAATATTCTGCGCGAGTACTGGTAATTCTCGGCAATTTATTCAACGGCGAGGAAGAATACTTCGAAAGCATCCTAAGAAACCATTTGCTTATATACACGATTTGGTTGTTGTTCCTGAATTAAACCCAAACAGCGAAAGCTATAATTTAGAAAGGAGTATGTTAAAAAAGGAATTAGAGCGTGTTAATAATTTTGCTCTACTTTCCGAAAATAGCTCACATACCATAAATGTACTATTTGATGTGATGAATTACTATAAACTAAATCTCTATAATAATGAACAATAAAGATAAAATGTTGCAATTAGTACTTTCTGATGACAAACTGAGGTCATTTTATGAATATAATGTTGAAGAATTTACAACTGTTAAAATTGCACTAGATTCAGATAACCCGATTGTTGTGGCTGTTGCAAAAATTATTGATAGCATTGCAAGGAATTCAGATAAAGTGAATTTTAAAGAAACTTACAATGAGGTAATTAACTATCTAAACCAAAATATATTATGATAATAAAAGAGATCACAATAGAAAACTTTAGGAGTTATTATGGTATTAACACCATTAAATTTAATGATGGATTGATGATTTTTATTGGAGATAATGGAGATGGAAAAACGACTTTCTTCGAGGCATTAGAATGGTTGTTTGATACCTCTAGACAAAATATGGACTCACGTCTTATTTCCGAAAAGAAAATATCAGAATTGATAGAATTTGAAAGTGAAATAATAAGTGTTTCAATGACATTTGAACACGATGGAGAAAAAATCATTGAAAAATCATTTGCTTTTACCAAAAGTGCGAACAATGAAATAAAAACTAGTGATTTTCAATTCAAAGGTTTTGAAAATGAGGGTTCTGAACGTCTACCTATTCAGGGAGGAAGATTATTAGACCGATGCTTTGAAGCGGCTATACGTAAATATTGTCTTTTTAAAGGAGAGGAAAATCTTAATGTCTTCAATAATCCTGATGCGTTAAATTATCTGATTGAAACCTTTTCAAATATCAGGCAGTTTGAACCATATTATACGGGAGAGGATAATAATCAAGGATTTACTGATTTTGCGGAGTATCAATCCAGAAAGGCTTTTGAAAAAGCGATGAAGTCAGACAAGCAAAATTCCCAACAAGAAAAAGAAATAAGTTCAAAATTAGATTCTTTAAGACGGAAACAAAGTGATATAAAACAAAGATTAAGAAGCAATCGAGAAAATGCAACGAACTACTCAACAAAGTTGAATAAAATTGAGAATAGTAAAGAAGCTAGTGAATTATTGAGAGACATAAACGACCGACTAAAGTCATTTAATGATAAAAAAAATCAAATAGAAAAACATATTAATGAGGATTATTCTATAAACCTTCTTGACGATATGTGGATTCTATGTGGTTTTTCAAATGTTTTTGAAGAATTTCAACAGAAAGTTTCTACATTCAGTAAAACAAAAAGAAAGCTTGAACGTGAAGAGGATAAATTGAAGGGCAAACAAGAACTAGCTAAAGAAATAGCGGAAGGAATTATTCCTCTATCTCCTAATGTTCCGGACAAGATTTCTATGCTAGAAATGATTAAAGATGAGTTTTGTAAAGTTTGTGGTCGTGAAGCAGAAGAAGGTTCTGAAGCGTACAAATTTATGGTTAATAAGCTCGATGATTTAATCAAAAGTCAGCAACCAATAGAAAAGAACGAAGAAAAGCCTCTTTTCCCAAACAATTTTTTGAAAGAATTGGAGCAAAAGAGTAATAATTTAGAGTACAATCAGAATGAAATTAATAGTTTGATTAATACTATCAGAGATACTATCGAATTCAACGAAGCCAGAAGATCTGATGCAAATAAAATTCAAGAAAGTATTGAAATTGAAGAGGAAAACAAAAAGAAAATATTATCCCAAAACGATGGATTAACGGAAGAGCAGTTACAAAACGCATACGAAAACATAAAAAATTGGTGGGATTATAGAAGTCAAGCAGAAAAACAAGTAGTGCTTCTGGAAAAAGAAGAAAATGAAATTGAAAAAGAGCTTGAAAAGTATCAAGAACAGTATAATAATTTGGCCAAAGGTTCTGTTGCCGATACCTCCAGAAAAATTCATAGTGCTTTAGAAAAAATCAAAAATGCATTTAAAAACGCAAAGGATAAAAATACACTAGACTTTCTTAAGCATTTAGAAGATAAGGCTAATCAATATCTAGTAAGATTGAATGTTGATGGATTTTATGGAATTATTAGAATAATTAAAACTCCTGATGGCAGTGCAAGAATAGCATTGCAAGATAAGAATGACACATTGATATCAAGTCCAAATCAGGCACTAAAAACCACAATGTTTATGTCTGTTTTATTTGCAGTTTCCGATTTAACAGCTTTAAAAAGGGAAAATGATTATCCTTTACTTTTTGATGCTCCAACTAGTTCTTTTTCTCCCCAAAAAGAGAGTGATTTTTTCAATATAATTTCAGATATTAATAAGCAATGCATAATATTCACTAAAAGCTTTTTAACGGAAAGTGGTGTTTTAGACAATAAGAAAATTGAGGCTTTGAATTGCACAATTTATAGAATAGAAAAGCAACGTCCCTTCAACAATTTAGATATTTCAACTATTCAAACTAAATTAACTTTAATAAAAGATTAGTAATGGTAAAAGAAAACATTTATGATGTTTGGGCAAAGAGAAACCCACAATTTGAAACTCGTTTTGAAGAAACACTTTTGCGACAGTATACGGAATATGGTGGAGGTTCTGTCGAATCAATGTCAAGTAAAGGTAAAATTTTTGGCGCTGGTTATGAGCTGTACATTTATGCTTTTTTTGTAGGGTTATATTCAAATAAGCAACAAGAACTAATTGGTGAAACGAAAGGGTTCGGGCAACCTATTCAGTTTTGGGGAAATTTGGATTCTAAAAAATTCAGAAAAGCATATCCTAGACTAAGGGAGTATATTTTCACAGCTTTAGTTGCAAAAACAGATGATTTGGATTTAATTGCTCTCGAAAAAGGAGAAATAACAGATCGTAAAGCAGTAGATTATCTAATTAACACTATGGAGCAATATGCTAATTTCGGTTTTCATAGAATAGAAGAAAAGATAAAAGGCAATCCTAACTATTTCTACAAAAATACTGGGTTTTTAGATATTGTTTTAGATTTAGTTAAAACTAATTATAATCCTGAATCTGAAATTATTGAGGATTTATAAATCTAATTAATGAAAAATGATAGAATTATAGACTATTGGAAGAATGATATTGATTAAAAAAATTGGAAGAAAACCCCAACTATTTCCTGCAACCGACATCATTTTTGAATATGATTTTAGAAACTGA
>PFPU01000101.1 GCA_002793215.1 Flavobacteriales bacterium CG_4_10_14_0_2_um_filter_35_18 | reverse complement strand
ATATAAAATATTCACTAAACCTTTATCGGCTCCCTTTTATTGACGATCGCCTAGCTGAGCTAAGCGCCATAAAACAAGGTTCATTGAAGTAGATACTAAAGAAAAATATTTTAAAGGATGAATCAAGCCACCTACCTTACTGATTTCAGCAAGAGGCTAAAAACAGTAACTGCACACAACTGCCAGCTAAAAAAAATGCCTTGGTACTTTTCTACTGATATTGGTCAATTTTGTAAAAATTATTTTATCTTTGAAAAGCCACTGAAGGAAGATACTTCTTTTAGCTGGCTTAACGTTGCCTGCAAGTGTAAAAAGACAGAAACAGCGGACAATTTGCTCCATGACAGAAAAGAGAAAATGAAGAGCCATCGCACAAAACAGCACATTTGCAAATCGCACAAACCGACTCACAATCCAAAATTTGCAAAAAAGCTGTTTTCTTTCCATCACACGGACAAAAAATATTGAATTGTATTGAAAAATGATTTATATTTGTCAAATACTGACAAGAATTAAAATACAAGTCAAATGAAAGAAACATTTGGAGAATATATTAAATTATTAAGGACAGAAAACGGTATGACTTTAACACAATTAGCTGCACAATTAGATATGGATTCAGCTAATTTGAGTAAGATTGAAAACAATAAAAGGGAATTTGATGAGAAAAGATTAGAAAAATTAGCATCTGTTTTTAATCTTGACACCAAAGAGCTTAGAGATGAATTATTCAGTGAAAAATTTGCTCATAAAATTTATTCAAATTGTTGCTCTGAAAAAGCCTTAGAACTAGCCGAACAAAAGGTCAAATACCTTAAACAATCCAATGTTAAACAAGAAAAATTAAATTTTTAATCATGAAAATAGTATCACTTTTTGCTGGTGCCGGTGGACTTGACTTAGGTTTTTCAAATGCTGGATTTAATGTAATATGGGCAAATGAATATGATAAAGATATTTGGAAAACTTATGAAAAGAATCACCCTAACACAATTTTAGATAAAAGAAGCATTACACAAATACCAAATGAAGATGTGCCAGAATGTGATGGTATAATTGGGGGACCTCCTTGTCAAAGTTGGAGCGAAGCGGGTTCTATGCGTGGCATTGAAGATAATAGAGGACAGCTATTTTTTGAATTCATTAGACTTCTTGAAGCTAAGCAACCTTATTTTTTCTTAGCTGAAAATGTTTCAGGAATGCTTTTATTGAGACATAAAGAAGCACTAGATAATATTAAAAATCATTTCAGAAATGCAGGTATTGGTTATGATTTGCATTTCAAAATGTTAAATGCAAAGGATTTTAAAGTGCCACAAGATAGAAAGCGAGTATTTTTTATTGGTTTCAGAAGTGATTTAAAAATAGACTTCAAATTTCCAAAAGGATTCAAAGAAATAATTCCATTAAGCAAAGCTATTGGAGATTTAACAGATAATGTTTTAAGTGCCAAGAATGGTAAAAATGCAAATAATGGCAACTGTAGCGTCCCAAATCATGAATATATGAACGGAAGCTTTTCAAGCATTTTTATGTCTAGAAACCGGGTAAGAAGTTGGGATGAAACTTCTTTTACCATTCAGGCAGGAGCCAGACACGCTCCTTTACACCCGCAAGCACCAAAAATGAAATTTATAGAACAAAATAAAAGAGAATTTGTAAAAGGGAAAGAAAGTTTATATCGAAGATTGAGTGTTCGAGAATGTGCAAGAATTCAGACTTTTCCAGACAATTTCATTTTCCACTACGATAATATTTCTGCTGGTTACAAAATGATTGGCAATGCAGTTCCTGTGCGATTAGCATATTATATTGCAAAAGAAATAAAACAAAGTTTATCCGAAAGGATATTAGAAAACAAAGAATCAGAGAAACAATTAGTTCATCATGGCGATACAAACTAAGACCGGAAAAGCATTTGAATATGCACTTTTGAAAGAATTTTATCAACAATTAAAAAGCCCAGACAATAATGTAATTATCATTGATAGCGAACCATATCAAACTGCAAAATCTTGTTTTGAAAGTTTCTCAGAAGATGAACAAGGATTGTATTCTTTAGTATCAAGTGCTGCAATAAATTTTCTTGTTGATATTGAACCTCGCTTATCAAATAGTATTAATCCTGAAGATACTTTGCAACTTGAAATAGTTTCAGACAGTGAAGGACAATCGGGTGATGTTAGAGATGTTTTAGCAATTCGGTTACTTCAAAAATGGGAAATTGGAATTTCTGCAAAAAATAATCACAGAGCAGTTAAGCATTCACGTTTATCTCAAAAAATTGATTTCGGGAAAAAATGGGTTGGAATTCCATGTTCGAAAACTTACTTCGATGAAATCAGACCAATTTTTGATTTTCTGACTAATCTAAAAGTTAAAGACAAAAATTCAAAGTGGACATCAATACCTGATATGCACGATAAAATTTATGTCCCTATACTAAACGCTTTTAGAACTGAGCTACTTCGTCTTGACAAGGCGAATCCTTCTCAAATTCCACAAAAATTAGTTGAATATTTAATTGGCAATAAAGATTTTTACAAAGTAATTAAGGGTGATAATAAGGTTGAAATCCAAGCTTATAATTTACATGGCACACTTAATCAGCCATTTGGAAAAATTAATCCAAAGGCAAAAATTCAAAAGCTGAAATTGCCTACAAGACTTATAGAAGTTGTTTATGAGGGCAATTCTAAAACAACTTTAATTGTATCGTTAAATGAAGGATGGCAAATTTCTTTTAGAATTCACAATGCAAGTTCAAGAGTAGAACCTTCATTGAAATTTGACATTAACTTGATTAGTGCACCACATACATTATTCAATAATCACATTTTTATTGGGGAGAAATAAAATGCCAACGCAGAAGCCATACACATTTGCAATTCACACGAGCCTGTCCAATAACCCAAAATTGCAAAAGAGTATGTCTTTCCAACGCATTACAGACAGATAATGTGTAGCAAATTGAAAGGAAAAATGACTAAAAAGAATGAACACCAGGCGGTAACAAAGTGTATAAATCATTGGGCGGATAGTGCTAATTTAAAGGGCGTTACATTTAATAAAATTTGTAGCGGTTTGACAGGAAAGTGCTTCGAAATGCCCAACGCTTCATACACCAACCGTTAGCAAACATTTGAAACAAGAAACTACATTCAAGAATTTAGATGATATTGAATTTCCAAAAGTTCTTTATAAATATCGCAGTTGGAATAATATATACAATAAAAGATTTATTACCGAAAGAGAAGTTTTTATGGCTTCACCCAATCAATTCGAAGATAAATTTGATTGTAAATCACCTGTGAGATATGACTTAATGAATCACAAACAAGCCAAAACCGTTTATACTCGAATATCAAATTTAGACGAAAATTTAAGCAGACAACAGAAAAGAAATAGAGTAAGAGAATTATTAAACAAAAAAGATTATTTGAAACCTGAATTTAATGATAATTATCAGAAAATTTATTTTAAAGGCTATTTTGAACGATTGGGAATTTTAAGTCTTACAGCGGAAAATTGTCTTGATTCGATGTGGGAAAAATACGCAGATAATCATTCAGGTTTTTGTGTCGGATATAATTCTAGAATACTATTTAATTTCCTTGGTGGTGGTGGAAAAGTTGCATATCCACACCAACTACCTATCTTATTACCTTACCCAATTATGAGTAGAGAAGAGATAAGATGGAAACAAGTATATTTTAAAGAAAAGAAATGGGAATTTGAGAAAGAATACAGAACTCAAAAATTTTGGGAATATCCTGCAACTATATCTGACCGACAAATTACCCTTCCAAAAGAGGCTTTTAATTGTGTAATTCTTGGAAAGAATATGAATGAATATGACAGAATCGAAATAATAGATTCAATCAAAAACAATATTGGAAACATTGACATTAAAGAACAAAAAAACGTTTGCTAACACCAGTAACCGTTGCACAAGCCTTTAAATTTTTTACACCATTTTTCTATACAACAAAAAACGGAAGATTTCAAAAGCTTTGTTATTAACGTTGCATTTTCAGCGCATACCCTTTTAAAAATGTTTTCTGGGGCTTAAAATGCCTTAAAATGGCTGTTTTTATGATAAAAAATAAGCAGTCTGCTTTAGAGATTGCTTGTGCTTTTGGTTTCTAGATAGGCGTAGTTTTCGCCACTGCTGTAGCCGGTGTCTGCCAAGAGGTGTTCCCAAATCATTCCTTCTTTTCTCAAGCGTCTGTTAAGTCTTGCTACGGTATCTTGCAAATACTGGCTATCTTTCTTGTCTGCGTGATAAGCCTGCACATCGGTGATTACGTGACCGCCGGTGTCCACGCTTATGTTGCACAGATAGTTGAGCTTTCTTGCTTTTCCGGGTTTCACACTTATTCTGGCGCCTGCCTGCCAGGAGGCAGGTCAGGGTCGGTGGGACTGTAATGGGTTTTGTTGCTTGTATATCTGCTGCCTTTGTTTTTGGCACCGGGACGC
>PFPU01000108.1 GCA_002793215.1 Flavobacteriales bacterium CG_4_10_14_0_2_um_filter_35_18 | reverse complement strand
CGACAGTTATTTAACTTTATGGATATTTATGGCGATGGCAATGGGTGTGGCAATAGGCTATTTTGTGCCATCATTTCCAACATTAATCGATTCTTTTAGCAGTGGCACAACTAATATCCCCATAGCGATAGGGTTGATATTGATGATGTATCCGCCTTTGGCAAAGGTAAATTATGCCTTGTTGCCCAAAGTGTTTGCAAACGTAAAAATTCTTTCCGTTTCATTGGTGCTAAACTGGATTGTAGGGCCCGTTTTAATGTTTATTCTTGCTCTCACCTTTTTAAGAGATTATCCCGAATATATGGTGGGTCTAATTTTAATAGGCCTGGCGCGATGCATTGCAATGGTGTTGGTTTGGAATGATTTAGCTGAAGGGAGCAGTGAATATGGCGCTGGCTTAGTGGCTTTAAACAGTATCTTTCAGGTTTTCTTTTACAGTTTTTATGCTTGGATATTTATCACTATTTTGCCACCTTATTTTGGTTTTGAAGGCGCTATTGTAGTGATTTCAATAGCTACGATTGCTAAAAGTGTGGGTATTTATTTGGGAATTCCATTTTTAATGGGAATACTGAGCCGGCTAATTTTAGTAAAGATTCGAGGCGAAGAATGGTATTCCAAAAAATTCATCCCAACGATTGCTCCCATTACTTTAATTGCCTTGCTCTTTACCATTGTGGTGATGTTTTCTTTAAAAGGAGAATTGATTGTTCAAATTCCTATGGATGTGTTAATTATCGCAGTGCCACTTCTTATTTATTTCGCCATTATGTTTCTTGTCGGATTTTTTGTTACAAAAGCAACAGGAACCACTTACGATAAAACGGCTGCGGTCGCTTTTACTGCTGCCGGTAACAATTTTGAGTTGGCCATAGCGGTGGCGATTGCGGTGTTTGGATTGAATTCAGGACAAGCATTTGCGGGTGTTGTTGGTCCTTTGGTTGAAGTGCCCGCATTGATACTTTTGGTACGGGTTTCTTTTTGGCTAAAGAAAAAATATTTTTTTAAGGCGTAGAGTATATTTTTAACCATAAAAACCTAATCAAACCTTGATAGGAATCGCTTTAAAGCAAATCAAATACCAAAAAAATTTAGGTGATTTCTAGTCAAAAGGAAGCTTTTTCGTATGGCAAGGTTCTAAAATTATCTCAGGATAAATTTCAACGGCGTTTATAAAATCATTTCAACATAAGGGATTACCGTTTCAAATCCTTTTTGCTTAAAATAATTGGGTGTATCAAAGTTTCCGGAAGTTAAAATAAAATCGCCGCCCCAAGCTCCCAAACTTTTTACAGCGCCAAAATAATCTTTAAATAGGCGTTCTTTGATTGGCTTAATTTGAATAAGCTTACTTATAATAGACTCGTGTTCAATAATTAAAGCCTCAAAAACAGCTAAATTATTACAACTGACAAGTGTCTTGCTAATGTTAGAAATTTTAGAAACCTCATTGATTAAGGTTCCTTTTAAACTTTGATAACGCACAATGCCTTCACGGGAATTTTGTTTTTTATTTAAATACACAAAATACAAATGGTCTTTAAAACCAGGATGATAATCAATCGTTTTAACAAGTGGTTTTTGATTTTGCAATTGGTACAAAATTGGCTGGTTGTGTTGTGCGCAAGCAATATCGTAGCCACTGCCTCCAAAACATTTAAACTGCAATTTATAGGCATCAACCTGCGCCCACTGTGCGATATTGTTGATAAGAGTAGAAGAGCTTCCCAAACCCCAAAGGCGTTTAAAATTAAGTTGTGTTACAATTTTATAGTTTTGAGCATCAGCTAAAAATGAATTATTTAAGCATCGAGCCTCCTTCAAAATAAGCTGTAGTTTTTTTCCAATTTCTGCGCTAAAAGCAGATAGGTTTTCTAACTGAAAATCAAAATCCGTTAAGGAAAAATTAGCTTTAAACCACAGCAAACCATCGCTGTCATAACTTTCCCAAACGCTTATTTTAGCTTCAATGGATTCGACGCTTAAAGTTTGTCCGTATTTTGAAGGCAAAGCCAAGGCTGTTGCGCCATCAAGCACCAAATATTCGGCGGTTAAGAGGAGTTTTCCGTTGCTATAAAATCGTGTCATAAGGCTAAGGACATAAACTTAGACTTTTTTTCGGTTATATATGGGTAAGATTATAAAAGCCAAGCCACCAAAGAACAATACCATTAGTGTTTGCGAGGTCCAAACAATCCAACCAAACGCGCGCGCCGGGTTATTTTCAACCCCATATAATATAAAGGCGCTGGCAACAAAAATTGGATAAGTCCCCAAACCGCCATTGGTTAACGCCATACTTAAACCCCCAATCACAAAGCCGACAATAATTGCCCCAAAAGGTAAATTAGCTGTTTCGGGAAATGCAAAAGTTACTACATAAAACATTAATACATAGAGCGTCCAAATTAAAAAAGTGTGTAAAATGAAAACAAATTTTTTCTTCATATAGACAATGCTCATCATTCCTTCGAGTAGGCCTTTTAAAAATTCTTTAATTTTTAAAACGATTGCCAATTTTGATTTTTTGAATAGTATAAAGATTACGCCCGCAACCAGCATTAAGCTCCCTAAAATAATAAATTTGTGCCAAGGGTTAGCGCCATTATCTTTAAATAGATATTGCGAAAGCAATTTTGTTTGCATAATAAAGGCGATGCCAATAATAGAAAAAAGCATAATAACATCGGCAACACGCTCAGCCACAATGGTTCCAAAGGCTTTTTGAAAAGGAATATTTTCATATTTTGAAATGGTTGCTGCTCTTGCCACCTCACCCGAGCGAGGAATTACTAAATTGAGCAAATAAGCCACCATTATGGTTAACAAGCTATTGGTAAATTTCGGTTTATAGCCAAGTGGTTCCAATAAAAATTGCCAACGGTAAGCACGCGAAAAATGGCTTAAAATGGCAAAAACGATTGACAGTAAAACCCAACCATAATGAGCCGTTTTAAATGAAGTAGTTATCGATTCAATATCAGAGGGTGTGAATTTTGAAAAGGAATACCAAATAAGTCCAAAACCAAATAAAATTGGAAGGCTTATAAAGACGATTTTTCTAAGTTTTTTTAACAAGTGTTTGTTTTAAAATTTTTTAAAATAATAAGTTAAAACCTATTTATAACTGAACTAAGCCGTTTTTAATTTTGTTTAGCTCTTGGCGCAAAGATAGTTATTTTACCTTTTTCAGATGATTTTATTAAAGGGCTATATTATCGATAAGGCGCACATTACCAGCAAAAACAGCAATAAAGGCGCGATAAGATTTTGTTGCAATGATTTTATTGACAGGCATTAACGTATCTGCCTCAGCAATGACAAAATATTCTAATTTAAAAAAGGGGTGCGCTTTAAAAGCGCGGTCAACCGCTTCATAAACTTGTTGATGTGGTTCTTTTTTAAAATTAGATTTTACATCACACAGTATTTTATAAATTATAGTTGCTTCTTGGCGCTGCGGTAAGCTTAAAAGCTCATTTCTTGAGCTCATTGCCAAGCCATTAGGCTCTCTATAAATGGGGCAGGAAACAATATTGATATTTAAATTTAAAAGCTTAACAAGTTTTTTAATAATCAATAATTGCTGATAATCTTTCTCGCCAAAATAGGCATTTGCGGGGTTTACAATTTCAAGAAGTCGTTTAACAATGGTGCCAACGCCATTAAAATGACCTGGACGAAAAGCGCCTTCCATCAAATTTTCTAAGCCATCAAATGAAAAGGTCTCAGAAACCGCTCCTTTTGGATACATTTCGGCAACACTTGGAACCAAAACAATATCGCAATGAACGGCTTTTAGCATTTGCAAATCGGCGTCAAGCGTTTTAGGATAATTTTTTAAATCATCGGCATTATTAAATTGAGTTGGATTTATAAAAATACTCACTGCCACAAGGTCATTTTCTGTTTTTGCCCGATTTATTAAAGATAAGTGTCCGTTGTGAAGCGCGCCCATAGTGGGAACAAAGCCTAATTTTTTATTTAAGCAATCGCTATTTATAAAATTTTTAAAGGCGATTACTGTATCAAATACCCTCATAGGCTAAATCTAAATAATTGTTAAAACCTTGCAAACTTAACACTTTCGACTATAAACTACATTATTTTTAGTAAATTTGCATTCCATATTCTATTAGAAGTTGTTATGAAGGAAAAGAGAGTGTTGTTTGTATCTTCTGAAGTTAATCCCTATTTACCTGAAAATGAGCTTTCAAAAATGTCTTTTGAGGTTCCGAGATTGGTGAATAATAACGAAGGACAAATCCGCATTTTTATGCCTCATTTTGGCATCATTAATGAGCGTAGACATCAGCTACATGAAGTCATCCGACTTTCGGGAATGAATTTGATTATTAATGACATGGATATGCCTTTAATTATAAAAGTGGCCTCTATTCCTAAAGAGCGCATGCAAGTTTATTTTATTGACAATGACGATTATTTTAAACGAAAAGCCATCTATAACGATGAAGATGGTAATTTGTTTGCCGATAATGACGAACGCTGCATCTTTTTTGCAAGAGGCGTGGTAGAAACCGTAAAAAAATTAAATTGGATGCCTGATATTATTCATGTAAATGGATGGATGGCTTCATTGTTACCGCTTTATCTCAGAACCTATTATGCTGATGAAGCCTTATTTAAAAATTGCAAAATTGTAACTTCCTTATACAACACCAACAAATTTAGTGGCAAGCTAAATACCGCAATCATTGATAAATTGTTATTTGATGATATTGATGAAAGTAAATTAACCACCTTAAAAAATCCGAGCTATTCAAACTTGTTAAAAATTGCCATCGAAAATTCTGATGCCGTAATTATGGCAACCGACAAACTTCCAAAATCGCTTGAGTCTTATATCAGCACACTAGACAAGCCTATTTTAGAATATTTAGACCCAGAAAATTTTGAAAACGCCTATCTCGATTTTTATAAGAACCTATTTTTAAATAATAAATAGTCTATCCCCCTTTTATGATAACAAAAAAAATAAACGCCACCATTTATAGCGCCTTAGTTACCCTATTTCTTATCGGATTTACCGCTTGTGAACGCGACTTTAAAGATATTGGCATTGCCTTAGTAGATAATAATAAATTTGATACCAATAAATTGGTTTCTAATATTATTGCCTATAATAAAGCGATTGATTCAGTTCGTGTTGACAGCTTACCTCAATATGTTCTTGGCGTAAACCAAAATAATGTTTATGGTAAAACCCGTGCTTCTATTGCTGCACAAGTAACAACTCCTCCCGCGGGAGTTGATTTTGGTACAAATCCTACCATTGATTCTGTGATATTAGAACTTCCTTATTACAGCACTAAAACGGGTTCAAAAAAAGTTAAAACAGATAGTCAAACCGACTCAATTTTGGTTCCTGTTTTTACGTTAGATTCTATCATTGGCAGCCAAACACAAACATTTACTTTAACGGTATCTGAATTAGGTACTTTTTTAAATAATTTAGATCCCTTAGACCCCTCAAAACGAAAAATATATTATTCAAATAAAAACTATAATGTTTTAAGCCCAGAACTTTATACGGGTACTTTTAAACCAAATGCCAATGATACCGTGGCTTATATAAAACACCGAGGCTTAGATGGGGCTGTTTTTGCAATAGATACCATTAAAAGAACAGGAAGCATTCCCACTATAAAATTACCTTTAGATGAGGATTTTTTTGTTACCAAATTTCTAGATAAAAGCAAATCTTCCGTTTTTAGCACCTTTGATGAGTTTTCACATTATTTTAGAGGTATATACATTGAACCCACAGGAGCCGATGGTTCTTTAATAACAATGCCTTTAGTAAATGGAAGCGTTAACATTTATTATTCAAATGATGTTTCAACTACCGATGCAAGCAATGTAACAACTGTAAAACGTACCAAGCAAACCATGATTTTTCCTTTAACAGGAATTAAAACCAATAAATTTGAACACGATTATAGCACTGCAAACTCATCCATTCAAAGCAAACTGTTAAATCCAGATGTGGTAACTGGCGAAGATAAATTATACATTCAAGGAGCTTCTGGCTCATTAGTAGTTTTAAAACTCTTTGAAAGTGATGACATTACCACTCTACGTTCAAAAAATTGGCTAATAAATGAAGCCAATATCAAACTATATGTCGATAAAACTTTAAGCGGAAGTGATTTGCCCAACCGTTTATACATTTATAATTATGACGATGATGCCATTGTTACAGATTTATTAACCGAAGGCGCTATCATTTTAGACGGCACCTTACATTATGACACTAATGGTGACCCTGAATTTTATAAATTTAGAATCACTGATTATATTGCTGCCATTTTAAAAGCAAATAATCCAAAAAAAATATCTAAATTAGCCGTCAAATCGTTTAGTCCTTTTGACATTCCATCTTTTTTAAGGCTATCTGATACGATAGTCAAACCCTTCAATTGGAATCCTAAAGGCGTAAGCGTTTTTGGCAATAAAGAACTTAGTACAAAAAAACCCTCATTAGAAATTTTTTATACAGAACTTAAAAATTAATTCATTATGTGTGGTATTACAGGTTACATCGGTTTTAGGGAAGCATACCCAATAGTAATAAATGGACTACAACGTCTGGAATACAGAGGTTATGATAGTGCTGGCGTGGTTTTATATCACAACAACGAACTAAAACTTTCTAAAACAAAAGGAAAAGTTTCCGATTTAGAGCTTTTAGTTACGCGTGAAATAAACACCGCCGGAACAATTGGCATTGGGCATACCCGTTGGGCAACGCACGGGGTTCCAAATGATGTTAATTCACATCCCCACACCTCTCAATCGGGTAACTTGGCAATTGTTCATAATGGCATCATCGAAAATTATGACACCCTTAAAAAGGCATTAGTTAAAAGGGGTTATACCTTTAAAAGTGATACCGACACCGAGGTTTTAATCAATTTAATTGAAGAAATTCAAATTACCAAAAAATTAAAACTTGGCAAAGCCGTTCAGTTGGCATTACAACAAGTTTTTGGCGCTTATGCCATTGCTGTTTTTGATAAAACAAAACCCAACGAAATTGTGGTGGCGCGTCTTGGTAGCCCAATAGCCATAGGTGTTGGAAAAGATAATTCAGAGTTTTTTATCGCGTCAGATGCTTCTCCTTTTATAGAATATACCAAGGAAGCTATATATTTAGATGATGAAGAAATGGCTGTTATTAGACTGGGAAGGGCGGTTAGTGTTAGAAAAATTACAACCGATTCGCTTATCACGCCCGACATCCACGAATTAGAACTCAGCTTAGAACAAATTGAAAAAAATGGTTTTGAGCATTTTATGTTAAAAGAAATTTATGAACAGCCAAAAGCCATTGTTGATACTTACAGAGGTAGAATGCTCCCCAAAGAAGGTTTAATTAAAATGTCGGGCATTGAAGATAACCTTGACCGTTTTTTAAACGCTCGTCGCATTATTATTGTGGCTTGTGGCACTTCGTGGCATGCAGGGTTGGTAGCTGAATATTTGTTTGAAGACCTAGCGCGAATTCCCGTTGAGGTTGAATACGGTTCTGAATTCAGATACCGAAATCCAATTATTAGCGATAAAGATGTGGTCATTGCCATTTCTCAATCGGGAGAAACCGCCGACACCTTAGCTGCCGTAAAATTAGCTAAATCTAAAGGAGCTTTTGTTTTTGGAATTTGTAATGTTGTTGGCTCGTCAATTGCGCGCGAAACACATACGGGCTCTTACACCCACGCAGGGCCTGAAATTGGCGTGGCTTCTACCAAAGCATTCACCACTCAAATAACCTTATTAGCCATTATTGCCTTAAAATTAGGCTATGCCAATGGCGCTTTATCAAAAGAAGTTTTTGATGATTACCTAAAACAATTAGAGCTTATTCCTGATAAAGTTGCCGAAGTTTTGGCAACAAATGACCATATTAAATACATTGCCTCTATCTATAAAGACTCTACCAATAGTTTATATTTAGGAAGAGGTTATAATTTTCCGGTAGCTCTAGAAGGGGCTTTAAAACTCAAAGAAATTTCATACATCCACGCTGAGGGCTATCCCGCTGCCGAAATGAAGCATGGACCGATTGCTTTAATCGATGAAAATATGCCCGTTGTTATCATCGCTACCAATAATGAACATTATGATAAGTTGGTGAGTAACATTCAGGAAATTAAATCGCGAAACGGAAAAATCATCGCCATTGTAACCAAAGGCGACATCATTGTTAAGGGATTAGCTGACCATGTTATTGAAATACCCGAAACCAAAGAAGCCTTTTCGCCTTTGTTAGCAACCATTCCGCTACAATTATTGTCTTATCACATTGCCGTTATGCGGGGTTGTAACGTAGATCAACCACGAAATTTGGCAAAATCGGTTACGGTAGAATAATTGTAAAAAAGCTTAATTTATTGACGCTCTCGTTATTAAGAAGGTTTTTAGATAAAGTGCATTATTACTTTACAGCAATCATTCGTCTGTTTTAATAGCGATGCTTACGGGATTTAAAATTTCTGGAATTTGTTTTGGGTCGTTTTTATAAGTGGTTATCGTTCCTTTTACATAAATCATTTTCCCCTTTAAATCTGCGAGTTTAAGGTTTAAATTTTCAAGGTAATTGTTAAAAATAACAATGGTAAAAACACTTTCGGGATAAGGTTTATCTAAGTTTATAAAGTTTGTAGATTTACCGTTAGTGGCTAGTTTTAAAGAAACTACTTTGCCAAGCACCACGACTTCTTTACCCATAAAATCTTTAGCGTTGGCAGTTGTAATGGTATCCTTTTGTGCAAAACAAGTGGCCGATAAGCTTAGAGCGATTAGTATTAAAAAGGTTTTCATAAAGAGGTTAGCGTTTAAATTATTTAATTTCTTTTATCAGATAAACATACACCGGAAAGTGGTCGCTAAAGCCGACTTCATTAGCCGAGTGTCTTAGCGGATAGCCTTTGTATTGCCCTAATTTTTCAATCATAAAGGGTTTGTTGAAAATTCCTGCTTTCCAAAAGCGATAAGAGGAATAATCAGCTTTAATTAAGGTTTCTGAAACCATGATTTGGTCAAAAATATCACCTGCATCTCTATAAAACAAAGAGGCTTTTCCGTCTTTTGCCATTTGTTCAAATGGATTGTAAACGCCAAATTCTTGCACTTCCGATTTTTTTAATTTTGCACCAATTCCTTGCTTTACACTTTTATTATAAGTGCCGTCGTTTAAATCTCCCATGGTAATAATTTTGGCATTTGGATTCACTTTATAAATTGAATCCATAATTGCCCGATTTAACCGACCGGCGGCTTCTCTAAAAGCACTTGTCCTTTTTTCACCTCCCGAACGTGATGGCCAGTGGTTTACCATAATATTAATTTCTTCGCCATCAAGCAAACCGGTAACTAACAAAATATCTCTGGTGTAAACTCTATTGTCATTAGAAACTTCAATTTTATCTAAATCGGCTTTGTCTTGTTCGGCTTCAGCTTCTTTTTTGGCGTCTTTTTTTTCTTGCCCTCTATAAACTAAAAGTGGAATATTGATAAAATGAGTTGGTTTAAAATAGGCTTTTCGATATAAAAGTCCGACATCAATTCCTCTTTTGTCGGGTGAGTCAAAATGCACAATGCCATAATCACTATTAATGAGTTTGGGTTGTTTAATTAAATCTTCGAGAACGCCACGGTTTTCAATTTCAGAGCATCCTATAAAAGTAGGGGCGTCTTTTTGCTGGTCGTTCGTGCCGATTTGCACAATTACCCGCGAAAGGTTTTCGAGTTTTTGATTGTATTTTTTTGAAGTCCAATGTTGTAAGCCATTTTGAAGCCATTCCTCATCAAAATTTAACTGATTGATGGTGTCAAATAGGTTTTCAAAATTATAAAAGGCAACAGTGCGTATGCTGTATTTTTTATCTTGAGCATTGAGACTCATTATTGAAGTTGAAAGTAGTAAAAGCGTTAAAAAAATTCTGATTTTCATGGTTTGATAATGATTAATTTATTTTAAAATAATAATAAACGCTGGGATTACAAATATAAGACAATACTACATACCGCCTTTAGTTCTTATACTAAGAAATTCTAATTTAATAAAAAATAGCATCTTAAACAGTGAGGAAATTAAGCCTTAATTTGTTAAAAATTAAGTCAAAATAAAATAATTAATCGTAAATTTAACTCCCTTATTTAAACTCGTAAAATTTAAAAGGAAACTAACCAAATTTAACTATGAAAAAACTACTTATTTGCACTTTATTTTTAATTCAGGCGGTGTTTAGTTACAGTCAATCAACTACTGGTGTTACTGGTAAAATCATTGATGCAAAAACACTTAATCCGATAGAAAGCGTTGACGTTTCTATTAAAAATACTAATTTATCGCAGCTTACTGATGCTAGCGGAAAATTTAATTTATTTAATGTGGCCGTTGGAAATCAAATGCTCATTGTTAAAAGCAATGGCTATAAAGACCTCTTAATTCAAGTAAAAATTGCTGAAGGTCAAATTTTAGATTTAGGAGACCTCTCTTTTGAAGAAGACCTTACACAAGAAAAATTGTCGGGTTTAATCACTTTATCAGAGAATGATTTAACCGACGATAACAGCAACACCGAAAGCACTGTGGGCATGCTTCAGGCAACTCGCGATGCCTTTTTGCAAGCAGCAGCCTATAATTTTGGTCAGGCACGGTTTAGCGTCAGGGGACTCGACAACAAATATGCTTTGGTAATGATAAATGGCATTGCTATGAATAAGGTTGCCGACGGCAGACCTCAATATAACGATTGGGGCGGTTTAAACGATGCTACCCGTAACCAAGAATTTACCAATGGTTCTGCTCCTTCCGATTATACTTTTGGTGGCATTGCCGGAACTCAAGAAATAAATACAAGGGCTTCTATCTACAGACCCGGAACAAGAATTTCTTTTTTAAATACCAATACCAATTATAGTAATCGCACTATGGCAACGCACGCTTCTGGTATGAATGCTAAAGGTTGGGCTTATGTGGTTTCGGCAGGCAGACGATGGGCACAAGATGGTTATTATGAAGGTACGGACTATGCTGCTAATTCATTGTTTGCTAGTGTTGAAAAAAAATTAAGCGATAATCACAGCTTGAATTTTACAGCGATTTACGCTCAAAATAAAAGAGGTAAAAATTCACCTAATACCGCCGAATTAACCGATTTAGCCGGTGTTAAATACAATTCCTATTGGGGAACCCAAGTGGGTGAAAAAAGAAATTCAAGAATTAAAGAAACCGAAGAGCCATTGTTTATGTTAACTCATTTTTGGAAAGTCAATCCTAAAACAAACTTAAACACTACCGTATCTTACCAAATTGGGCAAATTGGCAATAGCCGTATCGATTATACAAAAGCCGATAATCCCGATCCTACTTATTATAGAAAACTTCCAAGTTTTTTTACAAATTCTTTTTTTAATGGCGTTTATACTGGAAATAGTCCTGAAAATATCGCTAATGCGGAGGCTACTCGTGTTAATTTTCTTGAAAACCGTCAGTTAAATTGGGGTGAAATTTACAGAGTTAATCACGAAAACTTGACTAACGGAAGTCGTTTTGTTTTATACGAAGACCGAAATGACGAAAATATTGCCACTTTTAACACCATTTTATCTTCACAAATTTCGGATAATGTTTTAATGATAGCAGGCGCAAACTATTCGCAATCACTAACAAAGAATTTTAAGAATTTATTAGACCTTTTGGGCGGCACCTTTTTTACAGATATCAGCACATTTGGTTTAACCGAAGATCAACAACAATCTGATTTAAACAACCCATTTAGAATTGTCGCAAAAAATGACGCTTATGGCTACAATTACAATATTCACGTCAAAAAGTTAAACGCTTTTACCCAGTTTAAATTTGTTTACAATAAAGTTGACTTTTATTTAGCACAAACCTTTTCACGCTCAAGCTATCAAAGAGAAGGCTTTTATAAAAACGGATATTACCCAACAAATTCATTGGGAAAAAGCAAAAAAATAAGCTTTGACAATTTTGGCTTTAAAGGTGGATTTACCTACAAATTAACGGGTCGGAATTATATTGACTTTAACGGCATTTATATGACCAAAGCCCCAAATGCTAAAGATATTTTTCCAAATGCTCGTGTTAACAATTCCATTACCGAAGGCATTACAAATGAAACCATTAGAGGTTTAGATTTGAGTTATATTGTTAAAGCCCCTCAGTTTAAAACTAGAATTACCGGCTACTTTTCTGAAACGCTAAACGCCACCGATATCAATTTTTATTATGCCGATGCGGTTAGCAACAGCGGAAATGGCGCTTTTGTATCGGAAGTTGTAACAGGTATTAATAGAAAAAATTTGGGAATTGAAGCAGGAGTTGAATATCAACTAACCGCAACCATAAAGCTTACCGGTGTTGCTGCTTATGGTGATTACACCATCACAAACAATCCAAATGTGCGCTTATCGGATGACGCTTCGTCAACAGTAACGGATTTTGGAGAAACAAAACTAGCAGGTTTAAAACAATCGGGAATGCCTCAAAAAGCATATTCTATCGGTATTGAATACCGAGACCCTAAATTTTGGTGGATATCGTTAAATACCAATTACTTGACAGATAATTACCTCGATGTATCCTCTATTAAAAGAACGGATAATTTTTATACAAATATTGATAATGCCGATTTAACCATTGACCAAACCTTGGCAGATAGTTATTTAAAACAAGAAAAATTCAATTCCTTTTATCTGGTTAATTTAGTTGGCGGAAAAACTTGGCGTATAAAAGATAAAACCCTAGGCCTTTTTGCAACGATCAATAATGTTTTTGACATTACCTATAAAACGGGCGGTTTTGAACAATCGCGCAATGCGACTTACCGACAGGAATTTGAAGACCATCAAAGCAATGGCGCAAGCGTATTCGCTCCAAAATATTTCTACGGATATGGCAGAACCTATATGGTAAATGTTTATTTAACCTTCTAAAAAAATAGTTATGAAAAATATATTTAAAAATTCAGTGGCACTTGTACTAATTTCAACACTTTTTACAAGCTGTGTAGATGATTCTTTCAATACGCCTGTTGAAGCTGCTTGTGTGAGCCCTAGTTTGACAAAGACTAAAGAAGTCGCTGCTATTTATGCACTTGCAACCAATGCAACTAAAATTTATACAGATGATGATGTTATTGAAGCTTATGTAATTTCAAGTGATGAGGGTGGAAATTTTTATAAAAGTATGTACTTTCAACCCACAGATGGCACAAAAGGTTTTAACTTTTCGGTAGATGAAGTCAATGTATATACCAAAAATTTACAACCCGGCAAAAAGGTATTTTTAAAGCTTAAAGATTTGGCTTATGCAAATCCGACAAGCTTTGGCAGGGGGTTGATTTTTGGCGCGCCTCCCACCGATATTTTTGCTGTTGACCGTTTATCAGGATTAAGTTACAAAAATTTTTTAATTCCTACTTGCGAGGTGGTTAATGAAGACGACATTGTGCACCACCTTACTTTGGCACAAGCCAGTAGTGATACCTATTTAAATACCTTGGTAGAAATTGACGAGGTTCAATTTAGCGATGAAGCCGCAGGCGGAACTTATGATTCTGACCGAACTGATAATTTTGATTCGAGTATTTTTGTAACTAACGGTCCCAATTCACTAACCGTTAGAACCAGTCGATTTGCCAATTTTGCCGGCTTTAAAGTGCCTTTAGGAAAAGGAAAAATTCGCGGTGTATTATCGCGCTATAATTCTACTTATCAAATTGTGTTAAGAACCGAACGCGATGTTGATATGCCTAATCAAAGAGTCGATTTCAATTTGCCAATCGGCGGAACTGACATCCAATATTTACCTACTTTCACCGAAAATTTTGAAAGCTATGCTACCTCAACCGGTGGAGCAATTTTTCCAAAATATGTAAACGACGCCTTTGTTGGCTCACGATATTGGGATGTAAAATCGTTTAGCAATAATAAATACATTCAAATGAGCTCCTTTAACTCGGGCGGAAACAACAAAACCTATTTAGCTATGCCCGTTGCTTTTACACCCGGTAATAAATTGTCGTTTAAAACTAAAAATGGTTTTTATAAAGGAGATGTATTGAAAGTATATTATTCTACAAATTACGTTCCCGGAGGGGATATAAATCAAGCCACATTAGTAGATATTACGGAAAGCTTTGCCATTTCTAAAGGCACTACTTCAGGCTATGCAACAAACTTTACAAATAGTGGGGCATACCTAATTCCGGCAAGTTTAACTGGAAATGGCTTCTTTATTTTTGAATATTACGGCACATCAAGCAATACAACTACCATACAAATTGATGATATTGTTGTCAATTAATGGCCATTTATTATTTAAAAAAGGCTTCCAAAACGGGAGCCTTTTTTGTTTTATTACAAAAGGACAAGGGTATTGAAGGGAGTGTTTTAAATTTTTTTAAAAATAATGGTCTTTATTAAATCATTTATTTGTATTTTTAAGGGATAAGATTCCCTCTTTTATATTTTACCACAAATAAAATAGGGTCGAAAAATGAAAATTGATGACGACATCTTAAAAAAGACAACCCTTTGCCAAAAAAACTTCGAGTGTTTATGCTCCTTAGAACCCAATTCTACGAACGAAAAAAATTGTATAAAAAAAGCAGATTGCTTTGTTTCTGAGGATCTTTTTGTTGTAGAATGTACAGAAAGTACTTGTCCTTATTTTTTCAACTATGGCGGTTACTGCATCTGCAGTTGCTCAACAAGAATTGAAATCTTTAAAAAATACCATCTCTGAATACAAAAAACAAAAGCTTGTTTAGCATTGAACTTGTTCATTGAATTGCCAAACCCATTTGTGCTAAACGAAGTAATGACTTCTTCAATTTTTAAAAACGTACTTTTTGCAACCTTAAGCCATCTTATTTTGGCAAAATTATCCACTAAGGTTTTTAATAAACTTCACACAATCACCGCTTTTGTTTCCTTTTTTATTACTTTTGAAGAGCTGATGAAGTTTTTATAAATCAGCATTACAGATAAAAAGTTAAATTGACCTTAACTGTTCAAATATCAAAAAACATGTCAAAAAAGGTCTTGAAGGTTTTGAACCTTTAAAAGGGTATTGCTAAAACAGTACCCGCCTTTGGAGGGGAGCATAAAAAGGAATGTGATTCAGTCCCCTCCGGAGGGGGATGAAAAATAAATCAGTATAAACCTGTTAAAAATAGAATAAAATGTCAGAAAATTGTCTTGAATGTAACGAGCCTATAAAAGGGCGCACCGACAAAAAATTTTGTAGCGATTATTGCCGGAATACGTATAATAATAAAGTAAATAAGGAGAGTAAAAATTTGATTAGAAACATCAACAACCGGTTAAACAAAAACCATCGGGTATTGTGCGAATTTAACGAGTCGGGCAAAACAAAAGTTAGTCGTGCTAAACTAATTCAGCAAAATTTTGATTTCACACTTTTCACTTCCATTTATACCACAAAAACCGGAAACACTTATTACTATTGTTACGACCAGGGTTATTTGGCTTTAGACAATGATTTTTATTTGCTTATAAAACGTGAGTAGCTAACTACCAATGATTTGCCTCAGCTTCAAGCGCTGCTTTTAGCACATCACGACGGCTAATTTGCCCAATAAGTTTACCTTCGTGAATCACCGGAAAGCGCTTTTTATGGCTTTTGTAAAACATATTGGCAGCATCAAAAATGCTGACATCTTCGGTAATGGTTTGAACATCGGTTACCATAAACTTTTCAACAAGCGCATCGGCCATGGGAATGTTGTAATAGCGACATTCCGAAATTTGTTTCATGCAATCACCTTCTGAAATCAAACCCAACAATTCCCTTTTGTCATTAACCACAGGACCACCCGAAATTCGGTTTTTAAGAAGCAATTGCATGACTTCCATCACACTTTGATCTGGCCTGAAAGTAATGAGATTTCGAGCCATATAATCACCAACTAAAACAGGTTTAGGCGTTCTTTTTTTATCCTCCTGTTGACCTCTAAAATTAATAATTGCCATATCACAAACATTTTATGTGTAAATATAGTATTTTAGTATCGAAAATAACCATCGAGATCACAATTTAATTTTTAAAAATTTCGCCCCTATGTTTACACTGAAAAAATTTAACCGTAGCATTGCCTTTTGGATATTAATTTTAGGTATTTATTGGAGTTTTTCATATTTAATGCCTTCACAAACAGCTTCATTAAAGATAAATAAAGTTGAATTTTCTAAAGAAAAAGCCTTAGCGCACCTAAAAATTATTTCACAAAAGCCACATTTTGTGGGCGCACCTGCGCATAAAGAGGTTCAAGATTATATAACTAACCAACTGCAAAAACTCGGGTTAGAAGTCGAAATTCAGCAACAATTAGGCGTTAACAAGAAATGGCATAGCGCTACACAAACTCAAAATATTATTGCCAAAATAAAAGGTAGCACAGGCAACAAAGCGCTTTTGTTGTTGACACATTATGATTCAAATCCGCATTCGTCATTAGGCGCAAGCGATGCCGGCAGTGGTGTGGTTACCATTTTAGAAGGGTTACGCGTTTATTTAGCCAATAATCCGCATCCTAAAAACGATGTTATTATTTTAATTACTGATGCCGAAGAAATTGGTCTTAATGGGGCTGATGCCTTTGTAAACCACCATCCTTGGGCAAAAAATATTGGCTTGGTTTTAAATTTTGAAGCGCGCGGAAGTGGCGGACCTAGTTATATGTTGCTCGAAACCAACGGAGGAAATTCAAAACTTATTAAGGCCTTTTTAAATGCAAATACAAGTTATCCTGTTGCTAATTCGTTGATGTACAGTATTTATAAAATGCTTCCCAACGATACCGACTTAACTGTTTTTAGAGAAGATGGCGACATCAATGGCTTTAATTTTGCCTTTATTGACGACCATTTTGATTACCACACCGTTCAAGACTCTTACGAACGACTCGACCAAAATACCTTAATGCATCAAGCCTCATATTTATTGCCTTTGCTCAATTATTTTTCGAATGCAGATTTATCACAGCTCAATAGCAAAGACGATTTAGTTTATTTTACCTTTCCAATTGTTAAAATGATAAGTTTCCCTTTTAGTTGGGTTACACCGCTTACAATCATTGCATTGATTTTGTTTATTTTGCTGTGCCTTTACGGATTAATGCAAGGACGTTTAAGCCTAAAAGGACTTTTTACTGGATTTATACCCTTGCTTTCATCGTTGTTTTTATCGGTTATTATTGGTGTTTTTGGATGGAAATTAATATTGCTAATCCATCCGCAATACCGCGATATTTTACACGGATTTACCTATAATGGCTATGATTATATCGCTGCATTTGCCACCTTAATTTTTGGTCTCACCTATTTTATTTATAACATTTATAAAAAGAAACAAAGCATCTTAGAGTTATCCATAGCGCCAATTTTTTTATGGATTGTGATCAATGGTTTAATCGCTGTTTATCTAAAGGGAAGTGGCTTTTTTATCATCCCTGTTTATTTCGCTTTAAGCGGATTGGCACTAGAGCTGCTATCAAAAGATAAACAAAAAAATTGGGTAATTGCCCATACCCTTTTGGCTTTACCGCTCTTGCTTATTTTTCCACCGTTAGTTAAAATGTTTCCAGTTGGATTGGGATTAAAAAGCCTGTTTATCGGCTGCGTTTTTATGGTTTTAATCATGGGATTACTAGTACCAGTTTTGGCTAAATTTAGAACAAAGCGCATTTTAGTTTTTGCTGGTTTAGCGGTGAGTGTGGTGCTATTTGTTAACGCCTATTTAAATTCGGATTATTCTATTGATCAAAGAAAACCAAACAGCATTTTGTATGTTCAGGATGCCGATGCTCAAAAAGCCTATTGGACAACTTACAATGAAAAATTAGATGGATTTACCCAACAATTTCTTGGTAAAAATCCTGTAAAAGGTGGCATTGATTCAAAAACGACGGCCAGTAAATATGGCACAAACCAAGCTTGGCATTCCGAAGCTAAGTTAATTGATTTAAAAGCCCCACTGATCAATCGGATTTTAGATTCCATTCCAGCTAATGAAAACAGTTATCAATTTGTTATTACGCCTCAACGTCCCGTTAACCGAATAGAATTTATAGCAAACACCAATTTACACTTTTTGTCATTTAGTTTAAACGGACAGGTTTTTAGCGCCGCAAAAAATGAAAAATATGTAATCAATACCGAAAACAGAAAGCAGATTTTGAGTTATTTTTTTACCCAACCTAACGAATTGATTGACTTAAAATTTACTTTAGAAAAAGGGGAAGTACCGAATATCACCATTTATGAAGCTTCTTATGATTTATATACCAATCCTAATTTTAACATCAAACCCCGAACAAGTCTCATGATGCCGATGCCTTTTGTTTTAAACGACGCCATTGTGCTTAAAAAAGTTTTAAATAGGTAAATTAAAAATCAAATCGACTACTTTTGCAGTAACTTTTTATTGTTGAGGTAGCTTAATTATGGGTTTTATTAAAAAGATTTTATCGTGGGTTCTATCGACGGTTTATTATTTTGTGTATTTAATATGCATCTTGATTTTTCATCCCCTACAATGGCTTAGTTTTAACATTTTTGGCTATCAATCGCATAAAATTGTGGTCGATTATTTAAGTTATTCGCTTATGCGCTGCCTGTTTTTTTTAGGGACGCGCGTTAAAATTGTCAATCCTTATAAAATTCCAACCGATAAACCTTTAATTGTTGTTTCAAACCATCAAAGCACACAGGATATTGCACCTTTAATGTGGTTTTTTAGGGCCAATCATCCTAAATATGTAGCTAAGATAGAATTGCAAAAAGGCATTCCAAGCTTGTCTTACAATTTAAGACACGGTGGCTCGGTGCTCATTGACCGCAATAACCCAAAACAGGCCATTACAGCCTTAAAACAATTTGCCCAATACATCGAAAAAAATCGCTATGCCGCCCTTATTTTTCCCGAAGGCACACGCAGTAAAAATGGCATTCCCCATCCTTTTAAAGATAATGGTTTAAAGATTTTGGTAAAATATATGCCGAGTGCTGTGGTGGTTCCGGTTACCATAAATAATTCTTGGAGCGTTTATAAAAACGGCAAATATCCTTTGCATTTGTTTGACACAATAAGTTTAACCATCCATAAGCCCATTGCCGCAAATTCGGTTGATTTTAACCAACTTTTTACCCAAACAGAGCACGTAATTGTATCGGCAATTAATAAGGCTAATTAATTTTTTAGCGAAAAACTACTTGATAAAGTCCTAAAAGGGTTTCGTAAAAAAATAGAAATTTAGCAGTTAAAGCTGATAATAGCTTTTATATTTACCCTTTAAATTTTTAACAGATGA
>PFPU01000199.1:2871-4719 GCA_002793215.1 Flavobacteriales bacterium CG_4_10_14_0_2_um_filter_35_18 | reverse complement strand
CGACTTTTAGATATTCCTGCTTTAAATGAGGCAGGGCTTCGCCCTGCTCAAATAAAGGCTATCAAAAATTTGGAAACTTCTTTTAAAAAGAACAAACCCAAAGCCTTGATACAAATGGCTACAGGAGCAGGTAAAACTTTCACGGCTGCAACTTTTGTTTATCGTTTATTAGAACACGCCAAAGCCAAACGGATTTTATTTTTGGTGGATACCAAAAATTTGGGCGAACAAGCCGAACAGGAATTTATGGCTTTTCAACCCAACGACAGCAATCGAAAATTCACAGAATTTTATAATGTACAACGACTGACTTCAAGTTATATCGCTTCGGATAGTCAGGTTTGCATTTCTACCATTCAACGGATGTATGCCATTTTGAAAGGCGAGGAATTGGACGAAGGTGCAGAGGACACCAACCCAAATGAATCCCGATACCTATCGGGATGGATGGAGCAACAACGAAATAAAAAACAGGCAATCCCTGTTGATTATACCCCCAGAGTTCCTATTGAACAATTTGATTTTATCGTTATTGACGAATGCCACCGTTCTATATACAACCTTTGGAAACAGGTTTTAGATTATTTTGATGCTTTCCTCATTGGCTTAACTGCCACACCCGACAAAAGAACTTTTGGTTTTTTTGAGGAAAATGTGGTGAGTGAATACACGTACGAAGAATCGGTAATTGATGGCGTAAATGTGCCTTATGATGTATATAATATTGAAACTGAAATTTCGCAAAAAGGAAGCGTAATTAAAGCAGGTTGGTTTGTGGACCGACGGGACAAACTCACCCGAAAAAACCGTTGGACACAAGAAGACGAAGACACTGAATATCTGAAAAATGATTTGGATAGAAAGGTGGTAAACCCAAGCCAAATTCGTAATATCATTCGCCGGTATAAAAAAGCATTACAGACCGAAATTTTCCCGAACCGAAAAGACGAAAACGGAGAATATGAAGTACCTAAAACTTTAGTGTTTGCCAAAACCGACAGCCACGCAGACGACATTATAAAAATCATTCGGGAAGAGTTTGACGAAGGCGATGACTTTTGTAAAAAGCTCACTTACAAAATAGTAGAAGACCCAAAATCGGTATTGAACCGTTTCCGAAATTCCTATTATCCTCGCATTGCCGTTACGGTAGATATGATTGCAACAGGTACAGATGTAAAACCTTTGGAAGTATTGCTCTTTATGCGAGATGTAAAAAGCGTAAACTACTTTGAACAAATGAAAGGCAGAGGCACACGAACCATAAGCAAAGATGCTTTGCAAATGGTTTCTAAAACCGCCAAAGCCAAAACGCATTTTATTATTGTTGATGCAGTTGGGGTAACCAAATCAAAAAAAACTGACAGCCGACCATTGGAACGAAAACCAACCGTTGGGCTTAAAGATTTATTGGGTGCAGTTACAATGGGCGTTGCCGAAGAAGATTTGTTTCTTTCCTTGGCTAATCGCCTTATCCGTTTGGAAAAAGAAATTTCCGACAAGGAAAAAGAAAAATTGCTGGAACATTCCAAAGGCAAAAACCTGAAACAAATCAGCAAAGAATTGCTATCGGCTTTTGATGATGATGTAATTGAAGAAAAAGCAAAACCAATCATTGAAGCAATTCCAATAAAAGACCGAACGCCTGCCTTGATAGAGCAAGCCAAACAAGAAGTACAAGCAGAATTGATTGCAACGGCTGCTTCTACTTTTAACGGCAAACTAAACGATTACATTGAAAAAGTACGCATAGAACACGAGCAAATTATAGACAGCCACAATATTGACAAAGTAACCAAAGCTGAATGGGATACTACTTCGGTAGACAAAGCCAAGGAAATTGTAAAA
>PFPU01000199.1:0-2773 GCA_002793215.1 Flavobacteriales bacterium CG_4_10_14_0_2_um_filter_35_18 | reverse complement strand
GATAAAAGAAGTGTTTGATAAACTGAAATTGGACAAACCAACGCTTGCCCCCGATTATGTGTGGGCAGCATACAGCCAATTGGAAGAAGTAAAAAGCAAACAACCCATTGACGAACTTACTGCTTTGGTTTCCTTAATACGCCGAGCATGTGGCATAGATAGCGAACTAAAACCCTTTGATAAAACGATTGACGACAATTTTAAAAACTGGATTTTCAAACAAAATGCAGGAAAACACAACCGCTTTACCACCGAACAAATGGACTGGTTGCGTGAACTCAAAAACCATGTTGTTAATTCCTATCACATAGAAATTGAAGATCTCGACTTTACGCCTTTTGACGAAAAAGGCGGACGAGGCAAAATGTACCAACTCTTTGGTGCTGAAATGAACAATATTATTAATGAACTTAACGAGGCATTAGCTGCATAAATTCTTATTTTTGCAGAATCTATAAATATTTTATGTATTACAGAAGAAAAATTATATTATCACTTATCGAAACCTTTGGGGGAGAGCTTGAAAAATTTCAACTTCAAAAGTTGTTGATGCTTTTTGGAATCTATCAAAAAAATCCAAGTTATCACTTTGTACCCTACAAATATGGCTGTTTTTCTTTTCAAGCCAATGCCGATTTAGCAACAATGCGTAAATATGAATTAGTAGCAGAAGAGGAAAAATATTGGAAAAAAACTACTATCCAATCCTATTTAGGAGAATTGACAGAGGGAGATAAAAAGGCATTGCTTGACTTGAAAAATAATTTTAATGGTAAATCATCTGATTATTTAATTAAACATACCTATAGAAACCATCCTTACTATGCTATAAATAGTAAAATTGCTCATCAATTACTAAGTGCAGAAGAACTTGAAAAGGTTGCGAAACAAAGGCCTTTTTCTGAAAAAAATGCACTATTTACAATTGGTTACGAGGGTGTTAGTATTGAGCAATATCTAAATAAATTAATTAAAGCGGATGTAAAAGTGCTGTGTGATGTTAGAAAAAATTCATACAGTATGAAATATGGCTTTAGCAAATCACAATTAAAAATGGCTTGCGAAGGTGTTGGAATTCAATTTTTACATATCCCAGAGGTTGGTATCGTTTCTGATAAAAGAAAAGAATTGAATAGCCAAAGCGATTATGACTTATTGTTTGAAGATTATTTACAAACAGTAATACCCAAAACATTGTGCGAACAGGAAATGATTCTTAATCTAATTAAAGAGCATCAGCGGGTTGCCATTACATGTTTTGAAAAAGATATTTGCCAATGCCATCGCAAACATTTAGCTGAAGCTATTTGTCAATTACCTGAATTTGATTACGAACTCATTCATCTATAACAATGCCAAGAAAAAAAGTATTATTAACAGTAACTACCTATCCGCTACCATCAAGAAGTTATGACGAATTAGTTTGTACAGCAGGCCTTTTAGAAAATGGCGAATGGATAAGAATTTATCCTATGCCTTTAAGTTTTTTGAATGTTCTTAAAAGAGAAGGCAAAATAGCACAAACAAAATATACTTGGATTGAACTCGATTTAAAAGAAAGAACAGACGATTTTAGACCCGAAAGTTATTCACCTCAAGACTATGAATTTAAAGATTTGGTGATTGGCGAAACCATTGATACCAAAAGCAATTGGCTGCTAAGAAAGCAATTTTGCTTACATAATGTCTATGCCAATCTGCAAACCTTAATTGATGAAAGCAAAGAACCTAAAAATAAATCTTTAGCCACTTTCAAACCTACCAAAATTCATAAATTAATTATAGAAAAAGACGAAGACGATTGGAAACCAGTGTGGAAAGCACTGCAAAACCAAATGACCTTGTTCCCCAATGAAAACAATACAGAAAAAGAACCATTTCCAAAAGTCCCCTATAAATTCAAATACAAATTTGAAGACGAAACAGGAAAAATAAGCAACCTAATGATAGAAGATTGGGAAATTGGGCAACTCTATTGGAACTGTTTAAAAAATGCCAATGGCAATGAAGAACTTGCCCTTGAAAAAGTACGAGAGCAATATGAAACCAATTTTATCAACAACAAAGACCTCTATTTCTTCTTAGGCACCACCAAAGAGTGGCATACCCGAAGGTCTAAAAATCCTTTCGTGATTATTGGAGTATTCTATCCAAAAAAAGAAATGCAAACTCAATTATTTTAAATTAGAAGCATAATGAGAGAAGATTGGATAGAAGTTGAGTTTCAAGAAGTTTTTGAAACTGTTACAGGAAATACACCTTCAAAACAGGAGATTGATAATTATGGACAAGATATTCCATTTATTAAACCTCCTGATATTACCAATAGTGCAATCAAATCCATTTCAGAATATTTAAGTAATAAAGGCAAATTGAAAGCGAGGGTTTTACCTTCAAATTCCGTTTTAATTACTTGTATAGGTAATTTAGGTAGAGTTGGTTTTAATAAAGTTGAAGTAGCTTTTAATCAACAAATAAACGCAATTCTTCCAACTGATTTTATTGATTTTAAATTCACTTTTTATCAAGCTCAATCTGGAAGTTTTAGAAATCAACTTGAAAGTCTAAGTACTTCTACAACGGTTGCATTAGTAAATAAATCAAGTTTTAATTCAGTCAAAATTGAAGTCTCCCCGCTTCCAATTCAACGATCCATAGTTTCCAAAATTGAAGCTTTGTTTTCCGATTTAGACAACGGAATAGCCAATTTTAAAAAAGCACAAGACCAACTCAAAATATACCGCCAAGCGGTTTTGAAAAAGGCGTTTGAGGG
>PFPU01000020.1:50609-58470 GCA_002793215.1 Flavobacteriales bacterium CG_4_10_14_0_2_um_filter_35_18 | reverse complement strand
AAAACAGTTCCAATTGTGTTGGTTGCGGCATTTTAGGCTGTTCAAATTTGCCCCAAAAATTCATAATAGCCCCAAATTGTTTATCGGTTATTCTAAGCAGGCTTACTTTTCCAAATGGCGGCAAAAGTTGTTTAAGGCGCAATTCGTGAACATCAGCACTTTCGCTACTAGCACAATGGCGCATATAAACCGAAAACTGCATCATTGTATAACCGTCTTTTAGCAAATTAGTTCTAAAATGCTGGGCATCTTTGCGATTTTTCTTCGTTTCGGTTGGCAAATCAAAAAATACAAATACCCACATAATTCTATAAGCGTTTAATTCCATAAACTAGGGTAACTTAATTTTTTGCTTGTCCCTGCATAACATTGTTGCAATGATGTAGTTGTTTTAGAAAGCGCTACCATTAAAGGGCTCTTTATATCTTTAAAATAAACCGTTTGTGTGAGTATTTTTAAGAGTTCAGCTTTTATTTCAACGGTCAATTCCTTGTTAGGAAAGGTGTTAATAATTTCAATTACCTTGGCATCAACTAAGGGGCGAAAAGGCTCCATAACATCATCGGCCAAGCAAAAGGCATTATATTTATTGTGATGATGAATGCCTAAGGTGCTCAAAAGACCACTACCGGCAATGGCTCTAGCAACAGCCGCTCTTAAAATGATGTAGCCATAGTTTAAAAATAAATTTGGATAGGCCCCTTGTCGCTCTCTTTTAAACTCAAAATCAAAAACAGTTTTCCAATAATACGCGGCAGCAACGCCCTCTCTATTATCAGTATCGCCACTTAAAACCTTTGACTCATAGAATTTTAAAACCTCATAAGGTTTATTCAAAAGTTGTAAATGTTGCGCTTGGTGTTTAATTTTTGCGATGACAATTTGCTGCCACAATTGTTTTTTTAAGGGTTCACTGGCGTTGATTTGATAAGAAAATAGTTCTTGTTGAATGTGATGGTTATCTAAATTTAATAACATACTGCAAGGCAAATGCTTAGCATCACAAAAAATAACGGATACATTGTTTTGAGAAAGCTTGGTTAGCGTCGGAATTGTAATATAAATTTCGGGATGTTCTATCACTACAAAACCAATGTCTTCAATAGGAACTTGTTTGCTGAGTCCCGTTTCTTGATTGGTAATGAGCAGTTGTTCATTTTTAGTTTTCAACTGAAACGGGTTTCCAAAAAATAAGGTACGTTTTAACATTTTCTAAATTTTATTGATTATCAAACGGTTAAATTATATAAAAATTTTAAATTTTGAAAACTATCCATACGCTTCTTATCAATCTTTAATTTTATAAAATGACACCTTTTTTGAGTAGAAAAAAGGTGATAGATTTATTTGCTTCAAAAGACAGCTTTATCTATGCCCATCAGCAACAATATTTTAAAATTGAAATACTTAACAACATTGAATTAGAATAATACCAATCAGATTTGATTCTATATGTAGAAGTCAAGCTTATCTCAAACTTATAACTTTTTTGATTCAACTAATAGCTAGAATTGCATTTTTTTGACGTACAACAAAAAAAAATCCCCGGAGTCTAACTCCAGGGATTAAGCTTATAGAAGCAAATGCTTATTTAACTTCAATTAATTTTTCTGGTTTTTGTTTTGCTTCTTCACGTTTAGGAATTGAAATGCGCAACTCACCATTTTTATAAGTGGCATTAATTTTATCACTGTCAACTACATTTTTTGGCAAGCTAAAACTTCTAGAAAATGATTGATAGCTATACTCTTTGCGGGTATAATGATCATTGTTTTCTTCATTTTCAATTTTCTTTTCAGATGAAATGGTCAATAAATCGTCCTTAAGATTTATCACAAAATCCTTTTTTTCCATACCAGGTGCGGCCATTTCAACAAAGAAACCACTTTCATTTTCTTTAATGTTTATTGCCGGTAAGGTAGTGTCGGTTTCTGAAAAATTAGAAACAGACCAATCATTAAACAAGTCGTCAAATACATTTCGGTAAGCCGGAAATCGGTTGTTTGTTTTTACTAACATTGCTTTTAAATTTAAGGGTTAATATTCAGTTTTATTTCTTGTATTAAAAAAAAGCAATTGTAATACCAATCCAAAAAAAATGACAATATTTCATAAAAAAAACCACCGAATTGACAAAATGACAACTGATTAATAATTAGTTATGTCAATATTACAGTTTTTGATGGGTTCGTTACTGATTTCTAAGTTTATCTAAAATCAGATTTAATTGTGATAATTCGGTAGGAGTGAGGTGTTGCAATTTTGCATCGAGTTGTTGCTCGCAGGAGTCCATTTTTGAGAGTAAATCTAAACCCTTATCGCTAATCATCACATCTTTTTGCCTTCGGTCATTGGGGCATTCGCTGCGATGAATCAAATCTTTAGCAACCAAACGGTCAACGATTCGGCTCACATCCGAACTTCTATCAATCAGGCGTTCTTTTATCAAACCTATATTGGCCATTTTTGGATGTTGTCCGCGTAAAATGCGCAATACATTAAATTGCGTAGGCGAAAGTCCATATTTTTTAAATAAATCTTGAGTGATGTTACCTAAAAAATTATGCGTAAAATGTATGTTTAAGCGTGTTTTTAAAAAGTCATTTTTAAAACTTGTTTGCAATTCTTGTTCGAGTGTTTTCATCAGCTTTTTAAATTTTTTAATAGGCTATAAGCACATCGGGCAACCGCAACGGGGTTATTTTTATCAGCTTGATAGATAATGACATCGGCATTTAAAATGCGTTTACCCACTTTTATTAAAGTTACTTCAACAAACACATCTGCTTTTATAGCCGGCGCTAAATAATCAATGCGCATATCAATGGTATTAATTTTATCAGCAGGCGAATTGAGTGTGGTAAATCCCGCCAATCCGCCAGCTGCATCGGCAATGCTGGCCAAAATGCCACCATGCCAAAAACCTTGTCGATAATCGCCTATAAATTCCGCTTTAAAAGGGACAAATACTTCAACTTTTCCAACACTGATGCTGAGCACTTTCATGCCAATCATATTATTAGCAGGAATTTGATTTTCAAAAATGTCGATTAATTGATTTAGATGGTCTTTCATAAACGGATGATTTTAAAGCTTATATCACAATGATAACTTATTTTGCTTGCACGGTTTCAAGCTTGATGTTAAAGGTTACTTCATCGCCAATAAGCACCCCACCATTATCCATTGCGGAATTGTATTTTAGGTTAAAATCGGCGCGCGAAATGGTTCCGGTAGCTTTAAATCCGGCTCTAGTGCCACCCCAAGGATCTTTAATGGTTCCGGTGTAAACTAAATCGAAGCTAATCGGTTTTGTGACGCCATGCATGGTCAAATCGCCTTTTAAAGTGTAATTCTTGTTGTCTTTTTTAACGACAGAAGTACTTTTAAACGCAATGTTTGGATAGCTGGCCACCTCAAAAAAATCGACACCTTTTAAATGGCCATCGCGTTTGGCATTGTTAGTGTTTACGCTCGCTACATCAATATTGAGATTGAAGGTGGCTTTGCTAAAATCGGCAGTGGTTTGGTTTATACTTCCTGTAAAAGTAGAAAAAGTGCCCTCAACTTCCGAAATTACCATGTGAGCAATGGTAAATCGCACACTAGAATGCGCATTGTCAACGTTCCAAGTGGTTTGTGCCGTTGCCATAAATCCTGTTAAGGCGAGTGTTAAAAATAGTTTCATTGTTTTCATTGTTTTTAATTTAATTTAAAGTTAGTAATGAATGATTTTAATTTAGCAGCATGCGCTTCCGCAGATGCTAATACGGGTTTTAAATCCATTTCACCGCGATTGGGCATATAATAAATGCCATACGAAGCAATAGGTTTTAAATAGTTTAACTTACAAAAGTTTGCCGATGCTTGTATTGGTAACAAAAGGCGTTCAAGCTCACCATCAGCATAAGAACTTTCGGGCGAACCTAATGTAACGGATGCTAAAATTGATTTGTGGGTCATTATTGATCCTGAACCAAAGGCAAATCCATAAGTCAGCACTTTATCAAACCATTGCTTTAAAATCGGCGGCATATTGTACCAATAAATAGGGTATTGCAAAATGATTAAATCAGCTTTAGCTAAAGCCATTTGTTCGGCGTTTACATCAATATTAAAATCGGGATAGAGTGCAGTTAAATCTCTAATAGTTAAATTATTAACTGTATTTAATGCACTGATAATGGTTTTATTTCCAATTGAATTTTCAATATCGGGATGTGCTAATAAAAGGAGTATTTTCGACATGTTAATTTTTAAAATAAATAATAATGGCAAATATATGTAAAAACATTAGATGTTTAAACATATAAAAATATTTAATGAAAATTTAACAGTTTAAATCACAAATATTTTGACTTTTCATAAAAGGATAAATCCTATCTTTGTCAAAATACAATTTTTTTAATGACAGAAGAACAAGTTGTTTTAGTTGACAAAAATGATAAGGTTTTAGGTTTGATGCCTAAAATGGAAGCGCACAAAAAAGCTATTTTACACCGTGCTTTTTCTGTTTTTATATTTAATGAAAAATGTCAACTTTTGTTACAACAACGCGCTTTAGACAAGTATCACTCACCGGGTTTATGGACGAATACTTGTTGTAGCCACCAACGAGAAGGGGAAACAAATATACAAGCTGGGCAACGTCGTTTATTTGAAGAAATGGGATTGCATTGTGAATTAAAAGAATTGTTTTGGTTTATTTATAAAGCCCCTTTTGACAATGGTTTAACCGAGCATGAACTCGACCATGTTTTAGTGGGCACAAATAGTAAAAACCCCATTATAAACCCTAGTGAAGTTGCCAATTTTAAGTGGAATACATTACAGGAAGTTGAAGCAGATATCGAGGCAAATCCCCATATTTATACGGTATGGTTTAAAATTATCTTTAAGGAATATTTAGCGCATCTTAAATAAAAAAATGAAAGTAACCGTACACAGAATAGCCCATTTTAATGCAGCACACCGGCTTTATAATGCCGAATGGACCGATGCGCGCAATGCGCAAGTTTTTGGCAAATGTGCGAATCCTAATTTTCACGGACACAATTATGAACTAATTGTTGGGCTTACCGGAGCAATCCATCCCGAAACAGGTTTTGTAATGGATATGAAGGTGTTAAAACAAGTTATTGAGGATGAAATTGAAGCCAAATTCGACCATAAAAATCTAAATATAGAAGTTGAAGCTTTTAAAACCTTAAATCCCACAGCCGAAAATATTGCCGTAATTATTTGGCAAATTCTTAGGGCAAAAATTGATAACCAATTAGAAATTGAAGTAACGCTATACGAAACACCGCGCAACTTTGTAACCTATAAAGGAACCTTATGAGAAAGTATATTTATTTAATTTTAGTAATTGCAGTGGCCATCTTAATTACAAGTCTTATGAAAAAAGAACCCATTAAACCGCTAAGTGTTGGCGATAAAATTCCATCATTTAAATTGAAAGACCAAAACGGTAATTTGTTTGACAGCAACACCGTTATTGGAGTGCAACCCGCTGTGATTTACTTTTATCCTAAAGATGACACTCCGGGATGCACCAAAGAAGCTTGTAAATTTAGAGATGAATTTGAGGTGTTTACCGATTTAAACGCTAGAGTTATCGGCATTTCATCTGATGATGTAAGCTCTCATAAAAAGTTTGCCGAAAAATACCACTTGCCATTCACGCTTTTAGCCGATGTCAAACAGGAAGTACGAAATCTTTTTGGCGTTCCAAAATCAGTTTTGGGCTTGTTGCCTGGTCGCGTTAGCTATATTATCAATAAAAAAGGAACTATTATTTATATTTTTGAGAGCCAATTTGGCGCACAAAAACACATTGAAGAAGCCATAAAAGCACTCAAAAATAGCTAGTTACTTTGGTAGTATAATTCTAATTCAGCTTTAAAAAATTCTTTTTCAGAACGTGCTAAAAGCGAATATTCAAAAGAATTCTTTGCCAAGAGGTATAAATCATCTTTTGTTAAACTTAAAGCTTTTTGAATTTCGACGTAATTCTGATTTATTTGTCCGCCAAAATAAGCGGGGTCATCAGAGTTTATGGTTACTTTTAAGCCTAAATCCATCATTTTTTTTAGCGGATGATCTTTGAGATTTTCGACCACTTTTAAAGCGGTATTTGAAAGTGGACAAACCGTAAGGGCCATATCGCGTTTTATGATTTCTTGCACCAACTTTGGATCTTGCAAAGCATTGTTGCCGTGGTCAATACGTTTTATTTTTAACAAATTTAGCGCTTCCCAAACATAACTGGCATCACCTTCCTCACCCGCGTGTGCCAATGGAATATAGCCCATATTTACAGAGGCTTTATAAACTTTTACAAATTTTGATGGTGGGTTTCCCTTTTCGGAGGAATCTAATCCGACCGCTGTTATCAAATGTCTAAATGCAAAGGATTGTTCTAAAGTTTTAAAAGCTTGTTCTTCAGATAAATGACGCAAAAAACTCATTATCAATAAAGAGCTGACACCTAATTTAGATTTTGCATCGGCGCAAGCCCTTGAAATACCAGTGATTACGGTTTCAAATGAAATGCCGCGATCGGTGTGCGTTTGTGGATCAAACATAATTTCGGTATGACGCACATTTTGAGCCGCACATTTTTTGAGATAAGCGTAGGTCAAATCATAAAAATCCTGTTCCTTAATCAAAACTTGAGCCCCTTGATAATAGATGTCTAAAAAGTCTTGCAAACAGCTAAATTTATAGGCTTCTTCAACTTCTTTAACCGACTTAAAAGGAATTTTTATCTGGTTTCGTTGGGCAATTTCGAACATGAGTGCAGGCTCAAAAGTGCCTTCAATATGCAAATGCAACTCGGCTTTGGGTAAATTTTGTATAAATTTTTTCATGACCATCAAATAATTTTTTAAAAGTATCAATAATTAATCTAGTCTCAAAAATAATTATGCGATATTTGTTTTTAAATTGCCAAAGATGATTGCATATCCCATAAAATTTGAACCCATTTTGCAAGAAAAAATTTGGGGCGGAACAAAATTGAAATCGCTACTTAATAAAGCATCCGATAAGGAAAATATCGGTGAAAGCTGGGAAGTGTCAGCGGTTAAAAACAATGTTTCAATTGTTTCAAATGGGGTGTATAAAGGACAAAATTTGCAAGACCTGCTAGAACAATATAAATCGGATTTGGTTGGAAATAAAGTATTTAAACAGTTTGGTGCACAATTTCCATTATTGATTAAATTTATTGATGCCAAAGAGGCACTTAGCATTCAGTTACACCCAAACGATGAATTGGCACAAAAACGCCATGAAAGTTTTGGCAAAACCGAAATGTGGTATGTGATGCAAGCCGATAAAAATGCCAGTTTAATTGTCGGATTTAAAACTGATTGTACTCAAGAAACCTATCTCAAATACTTAAATGAAAACAAAATAGTCAATTTATTAAATAGCGAAAAGGTAACTGAGGGCGATGTGTTTTTTATTCCTACGGGTCGAATACACGCTATTGGTGCGGGTGTTTTATTAGCCGAAATTCAACAAACCAGCGATATAACCTATCGCATTTTTGATTGGAATCGGGTAGATGCTCAAGGTAATGGGCGAGAACTCCATACCGATTTAGCACTTGAAGCCATTGATTATAAAGCACAAACTAACTATAAAACTAATTTCCATTCAACTTTAAACCAAACAAAACCAGTAGTAGTTTGCCCTTATTTTACCACTAATATCATCCCTATTTTAGGAACCCTAATTAAAGATTATAGTGCAAATGATTCTTTTGTTATTTACATCTGCACCAAGGGGCGAGTTAATTTAAGTTATGGCAATAATCAGCTTGAAGTCATTGAAATGGGAGAAAGCATTTTAT
>PFPU01000020.1:46367-50601 GCA_002793215.1 Flavobacteriales bacterium CG_4_10_14_0_2_um_filter_35_18 | reverse complement strand
ATATTAAATAACATTACTTTAAAAGCCGATTTAACCTCTAGTTTGTTAGAGGTTTTGATCTAAAAATTGTGTATATAATATTCGATTTTAATTTGTAATTTTGCCAAAAATAAATTGAATTATGGCAAGTGTACAAAATTTAAAAAAAGATGTTAATTACGTTATCTCTGATATCATTGAAGAATGTTATATCTGGCAACTGATTCACGAAGAAAATCAATCAGAAAAAGCCGAAAAATTAATTGATGAAGCCATTGAAGTTTTTGACGACTTAATTGCGAGAATCAACACCAAAAAAGTTGAAAATAAAAAGCTTCATTTTAAAGCAATAAATCAAGATTTAGAAACTAAAGCTTCTGATTTAATTAACAAACTTGCAAAACTTTAACTTGCAAATCAGTTTTTTAGTAAATTTTAACAATTGAAATGTAATACTTTTAAAGTTATTGCGTTCTAAAGGCAAATTAAAACTATTAATATGGCAAGAGCAATGTTTGAGTACACTAAAACAGTGCTACAAAAAGTCAGTTTTGATGCTAGACTGTTTTGTAGAGAACTTAAAAAAGCAATCGATCATTTGTTACCCTACGAAATTGTAGAGCTTAGAATTTGGCTATTGGCTTTTACAGCAAACAGACCAGAATTAACCGTATGTATGAGTTTAATCAAAAATTAAAGGAGCTTTAAGCTCCTTTTTTTTTGTTCAAAGGACTCACAATTTTAACATCATAAAAGGCTATAGCTCCTCTAATTACACTGTCAATTGTTTTTTTAAGCGCATCAATAAGTTGAATTTTTAACTGGGCTTTATGAAAAATGAGGCTCACTTCTCTAGCGGGTTCAGGTTTGTTAAAGGGTCTTAAATATTTTTTATCAACCTGCAAGTCTAAGGTATGCAAATAGGGTAAAAGCGTCATTCCTAAACCTTCTTTCGACAATTTAATAAGCGTATCAAAACTACCACTTTCTAATATAAATTGTTGATTTTCTTTTTTACTACTTGATTTGCAAATATTTAATACCGATTCTTTAAAACAATGACCATCTTCTAACAACAAAATAGAATCAATATCTAAGTCCTCAGGATTCAAAGTTGTTTTGCGGCTTAACGGATGATTGTCAGGAATAAAACCAACAAAAGGTTCATAATATAAAGGACGCTCTGTTAACAATTTATTTTCGAGTGGGGTAGCGGCAATGGCTGCATCTAAATGACCTTCGGTAAGTTTTTTAATAATTTCTTCGGTAGTTAGCTCTTCAATTTTTAATTTAACTTTTGGGTAGTTTTTGTTAAAAACGCTTAAAAACATGGGCAACAATGTGGGCATAATGGTTGGAATTATTCCCAATTTAAATTCACCACCAACATATCCTTTTTGTTGATCTACAACATCTTGCAATCGACTACTCTCGTCAACAATGACTTTTGCCTGCATAATAATTTTTTCACCAATTGGCGTAAGCTGAATGGGTTTCTTTTTTCGATTAAATAATAAAATGCCCAATTCTTCTTCTAATTTTTGAATTTGCATACTTAAAGTGGGCTGGGTTACAAAGCAATTTTGAGAGGCAATTGTAAAATTTCGATATTCGGCAACAGCCAAAACATATTTTAATTGTGTGATTGTCATAATGATAAATTTATCTGATAAAGATATTAAAACGATTGATTAAAATTATAAATATTTGTAGATTATTTATTGGAAATTTGAATGTTAATTTAAAAAAAGAACTATGAAAACATCAACTATTGGTTTAAACAAAGAAGAAAGCAACACTATGGTTATTGCTTTAAATGAGTTATTATCTGATTTTCAAATGTATTATCAAAATTTAAGAGGCTTACATTGGAATATAAAAGGCAAGAATTTTTTCGAATTGCATCTTAAATTTGAAGAACTTTATAATGATGCACAACTTAAAATTGATTTAATTGCTGAGCGCATTTTAACTTTAGAAGGACAACCGCTTCATACTTTTCAAGATTATATCGCTCATGCAAAAATTGCCGAAGCTAAAAATGTTTCAAACGATGAAAAAGCACTTCAAGTTATTGTAAAATCTTTGACTGTGATATTAGAGATTGAGAGAAAAATATTAGAGACCTCTGATAAAGCACAAGATGAGGGTACAAATAGCATGATGAGCAATTTTATTAGCGAACAAGAAAAAATAGTTTGGATGTTAAAAGCTTGGTTGGCTTAATTAATACATATCCCAGAAGTTGCGTTTTTTGTTAAGCGCGGCTTCTTGTTTTTTGTATTCATTAACAGGATCAACCTTTAAAAATGAAGGATGCTGCTCAATGGCGAATTCAATTTTAGTCACAATTTCTTCGATGCTATCTTTTTCATAATCTATTTCTAGTGGGGCTTTAATCACCATAGATTGCAACACATCACGTTTTTTTATCATCAAGCCTTTTTTATCAAACGCGCGCCTAAATCCGTCTATAACAATGGGAACCACAATGGGTTGGTATTTTTTAATGATGTGCGCCGTTCCTTTGCGTATAGGATTAAAAGGTTTTGTAGTGCCTTGTGGAAAGGTAATTACCCAGCCGTCAGCTAAAGCCTTACCAATATTGGCGATATCCGAAAATTTTACCTGTCGGTTAACATCTTTTCCATCGGCACGCCAAGTGCGTTCAATAGGAATTGCCCCAACATAAGCCATAATTTTTGGTAGCCAGCCTGAATTCATCGTCTCTTTAGCAGCCACAAAATAGATATTCATTTTTGGTCGCCAAAGATAACCTATGTTATCAATGCAATCCTTTCTACCACATAAAGCGGCATTAAAAACATGAAACATAGCGGCGACATCGGCAAAATAAGTCTGATGATTTGAAATAAACAATACTTTTTGTTGTGGTAGATTTCTTAAAATAGCTGAGCCTTCAATATGTAATTTATTAAAACCGTGATAACGCTGGTGCGAAACCAATCCTAAAACTCTAATTAAAAAGCGTTTGATAAACAGTTTATTATTAAAAATATCTTTTTTAAATAAATACATATAAATTTTTAATCTTAAGAAGTAAGCAAATTTAATAAATTTTATCTTTAAAGTGCATGAAACATATCTTTAATTTCGCTTAACATCATCGCCGTTGCGCCCCAAACAATGTGGTTATTTAATTTAAAACACGGAACATCAATATTTTGCATATAAGAAGTGCTTAAGTTTTTTACACCCAAACACGAATCATTTAAAAAATCATCAAGGTCAACTTCTAAAATTTCACTCACCTCATTATTAGGCATAAAAACATCAGTTTTATTGAGATAGCCTAAAAAAGGCGTGACATAAAAATTGCTAGGCGGAATATAAGTTGTGGTTAATTGCCTAATAACCTGCACGTTTTTAACGCTAATTTCTTCATAAGTTTCGCGTAAAGCAGTTGCTTCTAAATTTGAATCTTCTAACTTTACTTTTCCTCCGGGAAAACTTATCTGATCGGAATGAACGCCCTTATATTGCGCTCTTTTTGTCAGAATAAAATATGTTTTTCCTTGCTCGTTTGGATAAAATAAGGCCAGCACAGCAGATAACTTTGGCTTGAATTCGGCAATTTTATACAAATCAAAAATAGGTCGAACAGCGGGAGCCATTTTAAACTGTGAAGGCAAACCTCCTAATGGAACGCATTTGAGTTTGTCAATGTTTTGGATGAAAATAGAGAAGTCCAATGAAAAATGAATATATTTGATTTCAAAAATAAACTATTTTATCTTTCATTTATTTACAGGTTATGAAAAAAATCAAGATTAGTTTCGCCATCTTTATTATTCTGTTGTTTACATATATTTTAATGACCTTTATATTGCCGAGTATCGTCGATAAAAAATACAATCCAGTTTTACAAAAACCGCCTTATAAGGTATCGCAAACTGCCCAACAAATAACAGATACACTTGATTTTATAGCCGATTTACATTGCGATGCTTTGCTTTGGAAACGCAATTTGCTCAAGAAAAATGATTTTGGAGTGGTCGATATTCCAAGAATGATTGAAGGTAATGAGGCGCTACAAGCTTTTACAATTGTGAGCAAGGTGCCTAAAAATATGAATTTTGATAAAAATACGGGCGAAACCGATGCCATAACTTTGCCGTATATTTTAGAGGGGCGTCCAATTAAATCTTGGTTTAACTTAACACAACGCGCTTTGGTGCAATGCCAAGCTTTACAACATTTTGCCGATATTTCAAATGGTAAATTCTTTGTAATT
>PFPU01000020.1:0-46360 GCA_002793215.1 Flavobacteriales bacterium CG_4_10_14_0_2_um_filter_35_18 | reverse complement strand
AAACCGATTTGCAAAATTTTATCGAAAAACGAAAAAATAACCGACAAATTGCCGCAGGTTATCTCGGCATAGAAGGCATGCACGCGTTGAGTGGCAAACTGACCAATATTGAGGTGCTTTATGATGCAGGTGTTAGAATGATGTCGCCGGTTCATTTTTTTGATAATGAACTAGGCTCTTCGGCTCATGGTGTTTTGCATACAGGATTGACCGATTTTGGTAAAGAAGTCATCAAAAAAATGCAAGAAAAAAATATGATTGTCGATGTGGCACATTGCTCTGAGCAAATGCTTGATGATATTTTAAAGCTCACAACTAAGCCCATTTTAAGTTCACATACCGGCGTAAAAGGAACTTGTGATAATGTGCGTAATTTGTCTGATAAACATTTAATTGGCATTGCAAATACGGGTGGCATTGTTGGCATTGCCTTTTTTGATAAAGCGGTTTGTGAACCCGATGCAAAACACATTGCGCAAGCCATTCAATATGCCGTAAAATTAATTGGCATTGATCATGTTGCCCTAGGTTCTGATGCCGACGGAGCTATATCAATCCCTTTTGACATCACGGGATTGTCATTAATTACCGATGAATTGCTAAAACTTAATTTTACATCTGACCAAATTAGTTTGATAATGGGCGGAAATGTAAAGCGTTTTTTACTTGAAAATTTACCTCAATAAAATATAACTTAAGCCATTGATATTTAATTATTTTGAGTGTAAAAATTGTAATCGTTCAATACCGTTTTAACAAAATCAAAAGGTTTTTGTGTGGAGGCTATTCCTGTAATTTCAACAATTTTTGCTGTTAACTTCACAATAATTTGATAATCGCGGTTTCTTGAGGCTTTAAGATATAAATTCTTAATTGTTTGAATATCCTTATCGGATAAAAGTGTAACCTGCGCATATAAGGGTTTATAATTATCGGGTAAATTTGTTAAAATGGTATTGTCAATTCCAATTTTGTGACGTTCATTAATGACGGTTGTTCCTGCGGCAATATCGCCTAAGCGCTGTCCTTTGCCGTTTAATAAAATGGTTAAAATTGCCACACTGCCCGATGCCAAATCAACATCAATAATTTTAAGCACCCACCGCAACAAAAAGCTTCCAAAATAGGGTTTACTGCCATCAATTTTAACAACTCTAATATTCAATAGCATTTTTCCTGGAGTCTGTCCGTTTAAAAGGGTTTCAAAAAACAAGCTATAAAAAAAGGCTGGAAGCGATATAAGGATGTAATATACATAATTATCAAGGCCTTTTTTAAAATCTAAGGCGTTTAAAATCATATTGATAAGGATAAAATAGCTGATAATAATAAGCACATCAATCAAGTAAGCCATTATTCGAGAGCTTAGGTTAGCAACTTGTTGATTAATACTTACATTTTGTGCCGTTTCTATTTGAAATTCATCCATTTTTTTCGGTTATTTGGGCTACAAAATTATAAAAATTGCGCGAAGCAGCTTTCTTAAAAAAGAATAAAGATAAATGGCTTTTATTTGAAGCCGTTTTAGACGGTAAAAAAGACATAGAACCTGATAAATTATCAGATTTATACCTCGAAATTACCGATGATTTAAGTTATGCCTCAAGCTTTTATCCAAAAAGTAATACCAGTTTATTTTTGAATGCTTTAGCAGTTAAAGCTCATCAAAAAATTTATAAATCGAAAAAAGAATCAAAAAACAGATTTATCAGCTTCTTTAAAACAGAATGTCCACTATTATTTTATAATTATCAAAAACAATTAGCTATAGCATTTTTAGTATTTGTGCTCTTTACCATTGCAGGCGCTTATTCTGCAAGTCAAGATGGCGATTTTGTGCGCTTAATTTTAGGGGATAGTTATGTTAATGAAACTTTAGAAAATATTGAAAAGGGCACGCCCATGGCAATTTATTCGCAAGCGGGAGCTTCTAAAATGTTTTTAATGATTACGTTGAATAATATTAAAGTTGCCTTAAGCACCTTTATATTAGGTATTTTATTTTGTATTGGTTCTTTATATTTACTCATGCAAAATGGCATTATGCTCGGCTCTTTTGTTTACTTTTTTTCTGAAAAACAACTTTTATGGGAGTCATCAAGAACCATTTGGATTCACGGAACCATAGAAATTTCGGTAATAATTGTTGCGGGCTGCGCCGGATTGGTTTTAGGCAGTGGATTGCTGTTTCCAAAAACCTTTTCTAGAGTTAATGCTTTTAAAAAGAGTGCAAAAGATGGTTTAAAAATAATGTTGAGCACCATACCTTTTTTTATCATTGCCGGATTTTTAGAGGGTTTTGTTACGCGTCATACCGAAATGCCCGATTGGCTGGCGCTTTTTATCATCATTTCATCGTTAGCACTTATTATCTTTTACTATGTTATTTACCCTATTAAACTAACTCATAATCAAACCAATGAATAGAATAATTACTTTTAAACGCGAGCGCGATTTAGGCGCCATAATTACCGATGCTTTTGGATTTATTAGATCAGAATGGAAACCTTTATTTATGTGTATCCTTAAAATAACCTGGCCTTTTGTAGCTATAAGCCTTTTTGCTATAGCACTCTATTTTTATACTTTTAGCAATGTTTTAGACAATTTTAGCACCTCTAATTTTGAATCAAATCCTTTTGCAATGTTTAGTGGCAGCAACTTTTTGTCGATTATCTTAATGATATTTGCCGCATTGGCTACTTATACTTTAATGCAAATTGTTGCGACATTGTATATAAAATCTTATATCGAAAATGATGGTCAAGTTATTTATGATGATATTGTTAAACAAACTAGAAACCAATTTTGGTCTATTTTAGGCTTTGTAATTTTGTCGCTAATATTAATTGTTTTAGGAACTATTTTATGCATCATTCCCGGCATTTATTTATATGTGCCCTTTTCTTTGGGAATCACCATTATGGTATTTGAAGAAAAAAATATTGGGGAAACCATTTCTCACTGTTTTATTTTGGTTAAAGATCATTGGTTTGAAACTTTTGGCGTTTTGCTAGTAGTTTCAATTTTAGTAGGAATTTTAGGCTATGTTTTTAATATTCCTTCTTTAATTTATTCAATAGTTAAAATGGCCACAAGCATTGGCAAAGAAGATCCAACAGCATTTATTGGATTTTTTTCAGACCCAATTTATCTGTTACTCACTGTGTTTTCTTATGCCGGTCGGTTTTTAATGACCGTGATAACGGTAATTGCCATTGTTTTGATATATTTTGATTTAAATGAACAAAAATTCCAATCTGGAACCATAGAAACCATTGAAAATTTGGGTAAAAACTAGTGCTTAAAAGTGTATTCATATTCTTAATTATTTTTACGTGCTTTAGTTTATCGGCTAAAAACAACAATGTCAATAAATTAAAGCAAGATACAACTCATATTGAAGTCAAACATTTTAATGCGCAACACATTCGCAATTATAAAAAGCAAAGCGATTTTAATTATAAGGAAGCCACTCAAAAGCCAAGCATCGTAGAACGCATTTTTAACTGGTTTATAAAAATGGCAAACCGCTTTTTATCTTGGCTATTTGGTGTTGAAAAAGCGACTGGTATTTTAAAAACCACATTTTTAATACTTCCGTACTTAATTTTAGTGCTCTGTTTATTTATACTTACCAAGTTTTTTATAAAAATCAATGTGAAGCAATTGACTGATGGAACGCTTTCTAATTCAAAAAATGTTCAAGTTTTTGATGAGGATGCCTTGTTAAAATTTGAAAATCTTGATCAATTAATCAATAAAGCTGTAGCCGATGGCAATTTTAGACTAGCCATTCGTTTTGAATATCTTAAAATTTTAAAACAGCTTAGCACGAGAAACCTTATTAATTGGCAAGCCCATAAAACAAATGATGATTATTGTAATGAATTGTCAAATAATGATTTAAAACCTGTTTTTAAGCAAAGTACCTTGATGTTTGATTATGTTTGGTATGGCAGTTTTTTAGTAAATGACGCCCATTACAAATCTATAAAGTCCATTTTTGAGGACTTATTAATTAAAATAAACCACATTGAACCAAAGAAATAAAATATATCTGTTTTTGTTTGTGCTCGGTTTGGGATTATTGACCATCTATGAGCTTCAAAAGCCTAAGCCAATTAATTGGTTTGAAACCTACGTTTCATCTCATAAAATGCCTTTTGGAACCTATGTTTTATTTAAAGAATTAGCGGACTTATTTCCAAAATCAAAAATTGAAACCATCAGAATTTCGCCCTACCTTTTTTTAAAAGATAGCTCAAAAGCGGGCACGTATATGTTTATAGATAAATCGGTAAATTTTGGTAAAGCTGAGTTTGATGAACTCTTAAAATTTGTAGAAAAAGGCAATACCGTATTCATCGCCACGCATCAAATAGATCTTGACACCTTGCATTTAAAAACCAAATTATTACAAAGTAATGCTCTTGAAGAAAAACCTTATTTTACCTTATCAAACAAGGCTTTTGGCTCAAAAGAATACTATTTTGACCGCCCTTTTGAAAATTTTGTGTTTAAAGAAGTTGACACAATTGCGGCAAATATTTTAGGTGAAAGTGGTCTATTAAACACCCAAAATAGCCGGATAAAATCGGGTGTAAATTTTGTGAAATATCAGTATGGCAAGGGCTACTTTTTGTTTAATACTTATCCCGAAGCCTTTATAAACTACACCTTATTAAAAGCGCCTAATCAAGAATATGCCGCTCAAGTTTTATCTTATTTAGGCAATCCAAGTTATATTTATTGGGATGCTTATTATAAATCGGGAAAGACACAAATTTCGTCACCATTATATTTTATTTTGTCAAATAAAAGTTTAAAATGGGCTTATCAAATCGTCCTATTTGGAAGCCTTGTTTTTGTTTTGTTTGGTGGAAAGCGCATTCAAAGAATCATTCCAATTATTAAACCACTTCAAAATCAGACTTTAGCATTTACAAGAACCATTTCGAACATGTATTATACTAAGGCGTCACATAAAATAATTGCCACACATAAAATACGCTACTTTTTGGCAGAGATTCGTTTAAAATATCATATTGAAACCGATATTTACAAAAAGGATTTTACCAAAATAGCCGCGTTAAAAATTGGCAAATCCTTTGAAGAAACCGAAAAAGTCATCAACTTTATAAAATTAGTAGAAGCAAAACAAAATCTTACAAAAGCTGACTTAATTTTGCTAAATAATTTAATTTACAATTTAACACACAATGCTTTATGAATACAACTGAAAATACCAATTTACCCTTTAACAACCGACTAGAGCTTCAGGAATTGTTGACGGCTGTATCGCAAATTAAAACACAACTCCACAAGGTAATTGTTGGGCAAAAAGAATTTATTGACTTGCTAATAATTGCGCTTTTAGCTGATGGTCACGTGCTTATTGAAGGTGTTCCAGGGGTTGCAAAAACAATTACGGCAAAACTTTTAGCCAAAACGGTAAGTGCCGGCTTTAGCAGGATTCAATTTACACCCGATTTAATGCCAAGCGATATTTTGGGAACTTCGGTTTTGAATATGAAAACATCGGAATTTGAATTTAAAAAAGGTCCCATTTTCTCTAATTTAATTCTCATTGACGAGGTGAATAGAGCCCCTGCAAAAACACAATCGGCGCTGTTTGAAGTGATGGAAGAGCGTCAAATTACCATTGATGGTCACGAATTTAAAATGATGCCACCATTTTTAGTTTTAGCAACTCAAAACCCAATAGAGCAGGAAGGAACTTATGCCTTGCCCGAAGCACAACTCGACCGATTTTTATTTAAAATAAATGTCGGTTACCCAGATAAAGCCGATGAAATTGAAATTTTAAAAACCCAAATAAATCGCAAAAATCAAAAACCAGAAGCGCTTATTGAAGCCGTTTTATCTGAATCGCAATTGCTCACTTTTAGAACGCTTATTTTTGATGTTTTTATTGAAGAAAAATTGGTAAATTATATCGCCGATTTGGTAATGAGTACCCGAAACCATCCGCAATTATATTTAGGAGGCTCACCACGTGCCAGCATTGCCATTTTGCAGTCTAGCAAGGCTTGCGCCGCTTTAAATGGACGTGATTTTGTAAGCCCTGAAGATATTCAAAAAGTTATTTTTCCCGTTTTAAGACACCGCATGTTGCTGACTCCCGAACATGAAATGGAGGGTTTGACAACTGACCATGTTATTAAATCAATTCTCGATTCTATTCAAGTGCCGCGTTAATATTGAATTTATGAAGCTTGCCACTTTTTTTAAAAGACTTTATATCAATGACCGATTTTATTGGCTTATAAGCCTATTGGCGGCAGGGTTTTTAGGTTCTTTTTGGATGCCACTTCTTTTTAATTTGGTGTTTTATGCCACCATTTTATTAGGGTTTATTTTTGTAATGGATGCTATATTGATGTTCCGGTTTAGAAATCCTATCAAAGCAAACCGAAACCTAAGCAAAAAACTGTCAAATTCAGATAACAATTTGATAAGTATTGATTTAAGTAATTACTATCCTTTTGATGTCTTTATGGAGGTGATTGATGAATTGCCGGCACAATTTCAAAAACGCGATTTTTATTTGCGTTGTAAACTGCAATCTAAATCGGATACAAAATTAAATTATACGGTCTTACCCTTAGAACGCGGAGAATATATTTTTGGAAACCTCAATGTTTATGTCCATTCAAAATTGGGACTTGTTAAGCGTCGCTTTGTGTTCAATGCAGATGAACGAATTCCTGTTTATCCATCTTTTATACAAATGCGCCAATATGAATTCTTGGCTTTTAACAATAAAATAGCGCAATTTGGACTCAAAAAAAATAGAGCTATCGGACATTCTTTAGAGTTTGAACAAATTAAAAATTATGTTGCCGGCGACGATTATAGAACCATTAACTGGAAAGCAACCGCAAAACATGCGCAATTGATGGCAAACCAATTTCAAGATGAAAAATCACAACCTATTTACGCGCTTATAGATACGGGTCGCACCATGAAAATGCCTTTTGAAGGTTTAAAATTGTTAGATTACGCTATTAATTCCGCTTTAGCTTTTGCAAATATTACCTTGTTAAAAAAAGACAAAGCCGGCTTAATTTGTTTCTCAAAAAAAGTCGAAATCAGCTTAAAAGCCAGTCATAAAAAAATACAGTTACAGCTCATTAATGAGTCGCTCTATAAGCTTACCACACAGTATAAAGAGGCTGATTATGGTTTTTTATATGCCTTTGCAAAACGTCAAATTACCCAACGTAGTCTGCTTATTTTATATACAAATTTTGAACACATTACCGCTTTAAAACGGCAATTGCCTTTTTTACAAGCCCTTTCAAAACAACATTTATTGGTGGTGGTTTTTTTTGAAAATACCGAATTAGACAATTTGTTGCAACAACATGCCGAAGACTTAGAAAGTATTTACCATCAAACCATTGCTCAAAAATTTGCTTTAGAAAAAAGACACATGCAATTAGAACTCAAACGAAGCGGCATCTATAGCATCCTATCTAAGCCTAAAAACTTAACAGTGAATGTGATAAATAAATACCTTGAATTTAAATCGCGCGGTTTGATTTAAAAATTGACTAGATTTTTCTATTAAAATAAAGATTATTTGCTTGTGCTAAAGAAGTTAAAACCATATCGTTTATACAAAGATTTTTCGGTAAAGTGGCCGCAAAATGCACCACAAGTGCAATATCTTGGGCAGTCATGGGCTGGTAACCCTCATAAATTTTTTTAGCCGCGTCTTTATCTCCGTGAAGGCGAACAATAGAAAATTCCGTTTCGGCAGCTCCAGGCGCAATTTGGGTAACTTTAACGCCTTTTTCTAGTAAGTCAATTCGCAAAGCTTTTGAAATGGCATCAACGGCGTGTTTGGTTGCACAATAAACATTTCCCTTTAAATACACTTCTTTACCAGCAGTTGAACCGATATTGATAATGTGTGGCGTACTAGAATTATAAAGCAAAGGCAAAACGGCGTGAGTTACATAAAGCAAACCCTTAATATTGGTATCAATCATCACATCCCAATCTTCGGTTTTACCGTCTTGGATGGTGCTCATACCACTTGCCAAACCAGCGTTATTGACTAAAATATCAATAGTTTGAAAATCTTTAGGAATGCTTTTAATGGCGGCATTGACTTCTTGTTCAACACGTACGTCGAAGTTGAGCGTGAGCACTTTAACATGAAATATTTTAATTAATTCTTGGGCAAATGCTTCAAGGCGTTCCTTGCGACGTCCTGTAATGATTAGATTTTCACCATCTTTTGCAAAGCGCTCGGCAATGGCTTTTCCAAATCCCGATGTTGCGCCACTTATGAATATTGTTTTTGGCATATTGAATTCTTTTAAAATTAAACAATTTATATAAAGTCCCTAATTTACGTTGCTTTAAGTTGCATTGCAAGCTTTGATTAGTTTATTTTATACTCGAAAAAGTTTGACGTCCTAAAACAAAATGGTTCCAAACAATGCCGATACATTTATAATAATGAATTGTTTTTTTAGGACTTTGTTTGCGCTTTTTAGCCATCATACTAAAGTTTGAATAAAAACTAAAATGAGCATTAATAATAGCCCAAGTATGAATAGGCCGTAGCTCTATTATAAATTTTAACCCAGCAATGGCATCTAATAAAAGTCTTGACAAAACAATCAGAAAAAGGTAACGTTTTGGAACGTTTTTAACAATAGAGTAGAGGCTATTTCTAAAATTCAGGAACGTTTTTGTCGGATTTTCCTCTCTCAAAGTTGCCCCTCCAATATGATAAACCGTCGAGGTGCCAACATATTGCGCTTTGTATCCCAAATTATGAGCACGCCAGCACAAATCGATTTCTTCTTGATGGGCAAAATAATCTTCATCAAATCCGTTTAGATGATGATAAACAGCACTTTTAATACATAAGCAAGCACCCGAAGCCCAAAAAATTGGAATGATATTGTCAAATTGATGGGTGTCTTTTTCTAGACTCATAAAAATGCGTCCGCGACAAAAAGGATAACCTAAAAAGTCGATAAAACCTCCCGCTGCACCGGCATATTCAAAATAAGCTTTATTTTTATAATCTAAAATTTTAGGCTGAATAATAGCGGTATTTGACTCTAATTCAAACTGTTTTAAGATGGGTTTTAACCAATCTTTGCTAACCTCAACATCTGAATTTAACAAAATATAGATATCAGTTTTAACTTGTTTTAAAGCTTCGTTATAACCTTTGGCATAGCCACCATTGCTTTTATTCTTAATAATTTTTACGCTATCAAAGTAATTTGTAGAGACATAGGCTAAAGAATTATCGGTTGAGGCATTATCGGCAATATAAATTTGCGCTTCTTGGCTGTAGGCAACCACACTTGGCAAAAACTTTTCGAGCAAGTTTTTTCCATTCCAATTTAAAATCACAACTGCAACCGTCATCTAAAAAATTTAATTTTTCTTAAGAAGTGCAAACTTAGCATTATTTATCATGAAAAAATTTAAAATGGCACTTAATATTTTGGAATGTCATCTATAAAAGTGACCCCTTGTTTTTGGAGGTCAAATTCAGCAAAAAAATGTTGCAAACCATTGGTAAGCACTAAATATTTTGCCTGTAAATTAAGGTTATATCTAGCAATTTGATCAAAAACGGTTTGATTAATTTTTATCGAAGGTGCTTTACATTCAACAATTAATTGAGGTAAACCCAAATTATTATAAACCACAATATCGGTACGCTTTTTTAACTTATTAATGGTAAGTTGTTTTTCAATGCTGATTAGCGATTTAGGATAGGCTTTCTGATTGATAAGTAAGTGAACAAAATGCTGACGAACCCATTCTTCGGGTGTTAGCTGGATGTACTTTTTGCGAATCACATCAAAAATATACGTTTTATTTTCGCTATTTTTGAGCTGGTATTCAAACGAAGGTAGGTTTAACACAATCACGTTTTAAAAATACAAATATAAATTCAATAATTTTTTATTTTAATGGATGAAATCAAACAAATAGCAGATGATATTAAAAACAAAAAATTAAAACCCATCTATTTTTTGCAAGGTGATGAACCTTATTATATCGATAAAATTTCTGATTTAATTGCGCAAAGTGTTTTAACTGAAGAAGAAAAAAGCTTTAATCAAGTGGTGCTTTATGGAGGTGATGTGACTATAAATGAAGTTATTAGTCAGGCAAAACGCTATCCAATGATGGCAGATTATCAGGTAGTTATTGTTAAGGAAGCACAGCAACTCGCAAAAAAAATTGAAGATTTGGCATCTTATGCTGAGCAGCCTTTGCCCAGTACTATTTTGGTGATTTGTTATAAATATAAAACCCTTGACGGAAGAAAAAAATTAACCAAACTCATTAAAAAGAACGGCTTATTATTTGAAGGAAAAAAATTATACGACAATCAAATACCCGATTGGATTAGACGAATTTTATTAGGTAAGTCTTATAAAATTGAGGATAAAGCCGCTTTAATGCTCACCGAATTTTTGGGAACCGATTTGAGTAAAATTAACAATGAACTCGACAAACTAATAACGCTTTTGCCAAAAGGAAGTACGATTTCGGCTTTGGCTATCGAAGAAAATATTGGCATTAGTAAGGACTATAATGTATTTGAATTGTGCAATGCCATTGGTGTTCGCGATGTTGTTAAGGCAAATAAAATTATCAATTACTTTGCACAAAACCCAAAAACAAATCCGCTAACGATAACAATAAACATGCTATTTAGCTATTTTACACAGTTGTTGTTGGTACATGGTTTACCCGATAAATCAAAAGAAAATATTGCCCGGGTTTTAAAAGTAAATCCTTTTTTTGTGACACGATATCTAACCGCAGCCAAGAATTATCCCATGCGAAAAGTAGCACAAATTATTTCTTATTTAAGTGATGCCGATGCAAAAAGTAAGGGAATTGGCGCGCAAGCCTTAACAGAAGGTGATATTTTGAAGGAGTTGTTATTTAAAATTTTACATTGAAAATTTTTGAGCACTTAAAAGGTTTTAAACGCTTAAAAATAATAACGTTAAATGTAATGTCGCTCACCAAAAATAGCACTTCCCACGCGCACCATATTGCTGCCACATTTTATGGCTAATTGATAATCACCACTCATTCCCATTGATAAAATTTTGAGGGCTTTGTTTTGCGACTTGAGTTTATTAAAAAAGGTACTCAAACTTTTAAATTCTGTTTCAATTTGCTTTAAATCATCGGTAAAGCTTGCCATTCCCATAAAACCAACAACCAAAATGTTTTTTAGGGTTTTAATTTCAGCAGAATTTAATAACTGTTCAATCTCATCAAGGCTTAAGCCGAATTTGGTTTCTTCTTGTGCAATATGTGCTTGGAGCAAACAATTGATAACGCGGTGGTGTTTTTCCGCTTGACGGTTAATTTCAATAAGGGTTTGCAAACTGTCAACTCCGTGAATTAAATCGACAAAATGCGCCATATATTTTACTTTATTTCGCTGTAAATGACCAATCATGTGCCATTGAATATCCTTTGGAAGTGCTGTGTGTTTTTGCGCCATTTCCTGAATTTTATTTTCACCAAAAACACGTTGACCGGCATTATAAGCTTCAAGAATTGCGGCTTCGGATTTTGTTTTTGAAACCGCCACTAAGGTTACTTGAGGAGGTAAAGCCTTTTTAATTTGGTTGAGTTTTGTGGCAATATCGAAAAATTCCATTTTGTGTGATTAAAATTCATAAATTGTTAAACCACTGCGCAACTTTGGTTCAATATAAGTACTTTTTGGAGGCATCATCAAATTGGCATTGGCAACCAATTTTAACTGAGATACAGAAGTAGGGACGAGTCCAAATGCAACTTGATATTTACCCGAGTCAACTTCATCTTTTAGTTGCATTTGATTTAAAATTGCTGGCAAGTATTTAATTTGATGACTATTAGATAAATCATCAATTCCTAAAATTGGTTTTAAAATAGTTATAAAAAGCAGCTGGGCATCTAAATCGTCGAGTGGGGTATGAATTTGATAAAAGCTTTTGCGCAAATATAAGGAATAATAAGCACCCTCTAAATACATACTAAAATGGTGTTTTTTTGATGGAATGTAGAGTTGCTTTCCGCGATTTTCAATCCTAAAATGAGCATCTAACTTAATCAAAAACTCATCTTTTGTCAATCCATTTAGGGATTTAATAAACCGATTAAAAGAAGTTATTTTTAAACGAGACTCAGGAATTAAATAACTCATAAAAAAGTTGTAATTTTCTAATCCTGTGTGATTTGGATTATTTTGTTTCATCAAATTTGCCAAATAATTGGAAGAAGCACAGCGGTGATGTCCATCGGCAATATAAACGGCATCCATTTTAGCAAATGCACCCGTAATGAGTTTTATATCCTCATCATTTTCAATAACCCAAAATAAATGTTGATGTTTTTTATTGGTAGTAAATTCGTATTCAGCTCTTTTTTGCTGGTATTTTTCATATACAACTGTCAGTAAATCAGTATCTGGATAGGCAATTAAAACGGGTTCGGCATTAAAACCGGTTGTTTCGAGATACTTTCCAAATAAAACCTCACGTTCTTTAAGGGTTGCCTCATGTTTTTTTATAAGTCCTGACTGATAATCGGCAATACTTGAGGTTGCTATAAAGCCCCAAAAGACCTCTTTTTTATAGGTTTGTTGATGTAAATAATAGGAAGCTTTGGCATCGCTAGTGAAAAATCGATTCTCTTTAAATTCAATGTACCGATTGCGGACTAACCTAAATCGCTCATCGCCTTTAGGCGACAATTGAAACTTAAAACCAGGTTTAAGAATGTGTAAAAATGAAAATGGATTATACTTTAATATACTGTTTAACTCTTCATTACTATAGGTTTCATAAGAACTTGTAGTGAGTAGTGCGGCTTTGTCTCGGGTAGGACGCACCGCTTTAAAAGGTCTTATTACTGCCATACAATGTGAATGCTATTTTAACAATTTAGCAATGATCTCAGCTAATTCTAATCCGATGCGCTCTTGTGCTTCTAGTGTTGCCGCGCCGATATGAGGCGTTAAGGATATATTTGGCATCATCAGTAATTTTAAGGCTGGTGTTGGTTCATTTTCAAAAGTATCAATGGCCGCATAGGCAACTTTTCCACTTTCGAGAGCGGTAACTAAAGCGACTTCATCAATCACGCCACCTCTAGAAGCATTGACAATGCCCACACCCGTTTTCATCATATTAAATTCGGTTGTAGAAATAACATAATCCTTTTGTGCAGGCACGTGAAAGCTAATAAAATCAGCTTCTTTTAAAACGGATTCTTTTGTTTGGGTTTTAATATCAAAACCTATTTTTTGACCATCGAAAAAATCAACATCAATATGAACTTTTTCTATAAATGGGTCAAAAGCAATGACTTTCATGCCAACACCTAAAGCAATTTTAGACGTTTCTTGACCAATACGTCCGATACCAAAAACACCCATAGTTTTACCTTTTAACTCGCGTCCGTTGGCATAAGCTTTTTTAAGGGCGTTAAATTTAGTATCTCCATCTAAAGGCATTGTTCGATTGGAATCGTATAAAAAACGAACCATCCCAAAAAGGTGGGCAAAAACCAATTCGGCTACAGAATGGGATGAGGCAGCAGGCGTATTGATGACGTGAATGCCTTTACTTTTGGCATAATCTACATCAATATTATCCATGCCAACACCACCGCGCCCAATCAATTTTAGCTTGGTAGCATCAATTAAATCTTTGCGTACTTTAGTGGCACTACGCACCAAAAGTGCGTCAATTTTATTGGTATTAATATAATTTATCAATTGCTCTTGAGCAACATTTGTGGTAATAACTTCAAATCCTGAAGCTTGTAAAGCCTCAATGGCAGCGGAGTCAATTCCGTCGTTTGCTAATATTTTCATTTTATAAAGATAAAAATTGATTATTTTACTTGTTTCATCACATTGACTAAGGCTTGAACACTTTCGAGTGCTAAGGCATTGTACATACTTGCCCGATAACCACCAGCAGAGCGATGTCCTTTAATACCTACAATTCCTGCCGCTTTCCAAAGGGCGTCAAAGGCTTCTTTTTTGGTGTCATCTTTAAGGATAAAAGTAACATTCATATTTGAACGATCTTCTTTTGAGGCTAATCCTTCAAAATTTGGATTATTATCAATTTCAGCGTAAAGCAAAGCTGCTTTAGCATTGTTAATTTTTTCAATTGCGGCAATGCCTCCTAAATCTTTTAACCATTGCAAGGTTAGCATTGAAACGTAAACGGCGAAAACTGTAGGCGTGTTATACATACTGTCTTTTGCAATGTGCGTTTGATAATCTAACATCGACGGAATGGTGCGTCCAGTTTTGCCTAAAATACGTTCATTAACTACTACAAGTGTGGTGCCGGCAGGTCCCATATTTTTTTGAGCACCCGCATAAATCATGTCAAATTTTGAAAAGTCGAGTTGTCTTGAAAAGATATCGGAACTCATATCGCAAACCATCAAAGTATTTACTTTTGGAAAAGATTTAATTTGGGTTCCGTAAATAGTGTTGTTACTGGTGCAGTGAAAATAGGCTGCATCGGCTGGAATATTGTAATTTTTTGGAATGTAGTGATAGGTTTTATCTTTTGAGGATGCCACAACAATCACTTCACCTAACAATTTAGCTTCTTTTATAGCGCCCGAACTCCAAACACCCGTATCTAAATAAGCAGCTTTGCCGTTAATAGGCAATAAGTTATAGGCACACATTAAAAATTCTAAACTTGCGCCACCTTGCAAAAAAAGTGCTTGATAGCCTTTGCCTTCTAACCCTAAAAGTTCGAGTACTAACTGACGTGTATTTTCCATTACGGCAACAAAATCGGCGCTGCGATGTGATATTTCGAGTAAAGAAAGGTTTGAATTGTTAAAATTTAATACGGCTTCCGAAGCTTTTTTTAAGACTTCTTGAGGTAATACAGAAGGTCCTGCATTAAAATTGTGCATTTTCATGATGTTTTAATTTTATTCAGCAAATTTGTGGAAAATATTGCAAATAAACCCTATAAACGGTTAATAATTTTAAATTATTTTGGGTCTAAAACGATGCACGGAATAATCATTTCTTCTAATGAAATACCGCCATGCTGAAAGGTGTTTTTATAATAATTTACAAAGTGATTAAAGTTGTTTGGATAGGCAAAAAAGTAATCTTCTTTAGCAAAAATATAGGAGCTACTCATGTGAATGCTAGGTAGATAAATTTCTTCAGGGTTTGTTACAGCGAAAACTTCTTTTTGATTATAGGTTAAACTTCTGCCTGTTTTATAGCGCAAGTTTGAGCTGATATTTTTATCGCCAATCACTTTTGAAGGATTTTTTACATTAACCGTTCCGTGGTCAGTGGTGATGACTAATTTTAATTTATTTTGTTGTGCTTTTTGGATGAGTTCAAGGAGTGTTGAATTTTTAAACCAACTTAAAGTTAACGAGCGATAAGCTTTATCGTCGGCGGTAAGTTCTTTAATCATATCCATTTCGGTTCGCGCATGCGAAATCATATCTACAAAATTATAAACCACAACGGTTAATATATTTTGTTTGGTAGTAGCAAAATTGGAGAGCAATTCTTTTCCTTTTTGCAGATTGGTGATTTTGTAATATTCAAAGGGTATTTGCAATCCTAAACGTTTAAGTTGTGAGGCTAAAAACTCTTTTTCATAGAGGTTTTTACCCACCTCTTCGGGGTCATTTTTCCAGTATTCCGGAAATTTGCGTTCCATTTCAAGGGGCATCAATCCCGAAAAAAAAGCATTGCGGGCATATTGAGTAGCAGTGGGGAGGATGCTGCAATAAGCACACTCATCTACCACGCGGTAGTAATTTTGAATAAGGGGTTCAAAAATGCGCCATTGATCGTATCTCATATTATCAACAACTATTAAAAGCGTTGGCTCTTGGGCTTTTAAAAGCGGGGCTACGCATTTTTTAAATACGTTTGGCGATAATGTTGGTGCGTCTTTATCATGAAACCATTTTGCATAATTTTTAGAAATAAATTTAAAAAACTGTGAATTGGCTTCTTTTTTTTGACTTTCTAAAATTTCGGTTAAACCAGAATCGTCTATTGATTCGAGTTCAAGCTCCCAACGAATTAATTTTTGATATAGCGCATTCCAATCGTCAAAACTATTGACGCCAGCCAAATCCATACTAATTTGCCTAAAGGCTTGTTGATAATTGGAAGTGGTTTTTTCAGTTACCAATCGGCTATGGTCTAAAATTTTCTTTAAGCTTAGCAAAATCTGGTTTGGATTAACAGGCTTTATTAAATAATCAGCTATTTTATAGCCTATTGCATCATCCATTAAAAATTCTTCTTCACTTTTGGTTATCATAATAACCGGTAAGTTCGGATTGATTGATTTTATCTCCGACAAGGTTTCTAATCCGCTAAGGCCAGGCATATTTTCGTCCAATAATACAATATCAAATGGTTTTAAAGCCACCATTTCAATGGCTTCATAACCATTGTTACAGCTTGTTATCTTGTAATTTTTGTTTTCTAAAAAGATGATATGTGGTTTTAATAAATCGATTTCATCGTCCACCCAAAGTATGTTAATTTGTTGCATAAAACTATATGGATTTTTGTACTTTTGTTTACAAGTTAAAGATTCAAATTTGAATAAACTCAAAATTTTAAACGACCCAATTTACGGTTTTATTTCAATACCCAACGAATTAATTTTTGATTTAATTGAGCATCCTTATTTTCAACGCTTAAGGCGTATTTCTCAAATGGGTTTGTCGTTTTTGGTTTATCCAGGAGCGCATCACACGCGGTTTCATCACGCTTTGGGCTGTATGCATTTAATGCAAAAAGCCATTGGCGTACTTAAATTTAAAGGCGTTGCCATTAGCGACGATGAAGCAAATGCCCTATTAATCGCCATTTTGCTACACGATATTGGGCACGGTGCTTTTTCGCATGCTTTAGAGCATAGCATTGTTAAAAATGTTTCGCACGAGTTGATTTCTGAGCAATTTATGCTTGAATTAAATCTTGAATTTAAAGGAAAACTAAGCTTAGCTATTCAAATTTTTAAAGGGCAATATCCCCGCGCTTTTTTTCATCAACTCATTACAAGTCAGCTAGATGTAGATCGAATGGATTATTTAAAACGCGATAGTTTTTACACGGGTGTTTCCGAAGGAAATATCAATTCTGAACGCATCATCACAATGTTTAATGTGGTTGATAATGATTTAGTTATTGAAGAAAAAGGTTTGTATTCTATCGAAAAATTCTTAACCGCGCGTCGCTTGATGTATTGGCAAGTTTATTTGCATAAAACAGGTTTGATAGCCGAACAATTATTGGTAAAAGCTTTAAAACGCGCCAAAGAGCTTTCGCAAAATGGCATAAAATTGCCAGCAAACCCTGCATTGACCTTTTTTTTAGAACAGGTCATTAATGAAGAGAATTGGAATAAAACAGCCTTAAAAATTTTTGCTAATTTAGATGATTACGATATTTTGTCAGCTCTAAAACAATGGCAAAGCAATGATGATTTTATCTTATCTTATTTAAGTAAAGCAATTATAAATAGAAGATTACCACATGTTTCTATAAAGAAAAATAGCCCAAGTTCCTCTAAACTCGACAAACTTAAAAAACAGGTTTTAGAACGTTATCCTATTAGTGAAAGTGAAGTTAATTATTTAGTTGATACGGGTAAAATTCAAAATACGGCTTACAGCAAAGATCAAAACCCTATTAAAATAATTTACAAAAATGGCAAGGTAACCGATTTTTTAAAAGCCTCCGATTTTAACCAAACAGAAACAATCACCAAGCCTATTATAAAATTTTTCACCTATTATCCGAAGGGTTTATAGGCTAACATTTAGATTTAAATTTTTATATTTGCATTCATGAAATTCACAGCAACACAAATCTCAGAAATACTTCACGGTGAAATTGAGGGAAACCCTGATGTTGAAGTATTTAAACTTTCAAAAATTGAAGAAAGCGAAGAGGGTTCACTTACCTTTTTATCAAATTTAAAATACACACCTTATCTATACAATACAAAAGCTACCATTGCCATTGTAAATAAAACGTTTGTCCTTGAAAAAGAAATCAATACGACCTTAATAAAAGTTGAGGATTCTTATCAGGCATTTTCTAAATTATTAGCTTTTTATAACAATGTAAAACTCGATAAAAAGGGAATTGAAGAACAGAGTTTTATAGATAAATCGGCTCATTTAGGTCAAAATTTATACCTTGGTTCTCATTCTTATATTGGCGCAAACGTAAAAATTGGCAACAATGTAAAAATTTTTCCAAATGTTTTTATTGGGGATAATAGCCATATTGGTGATAGTAGTATCTTATTTTCGGGAGTCAATATTTATTCTGATACAATAATTGGAACCCATTGCATCATTCATTCCGGCGTTGTTATTGGCTCTGACGGATTTGGCTTTGCGCCCAGTGAAAATGGCGTTTATACAAGCATTCCTCAAATAGGAAATGTCATTATTGAAGATCACGTTGATATTGGTGCTAATACAACAATTGATCGCGCTACTTTGGGTTCTACAATCATCCGCAAAGGGGTTAAACTCGACAATCAAATTCAAATTGCGCATAATGTTGAAATCGGCGCAAATACCGTAATTGCTGCACAAACAGGAATTGCAGGCTCCACAAAAATCGGTTCAAACTGTCAAATTGGTGGACAAGTAGGTTTTGCCGGCCATTTAATTATTGGCAATAATGTTAAAATTCAAGCACAATCTGGTATTGGACGTAATTTAAAGGATAATGAAGTGGTTCAAGGAAGTCCCGCCTTGCCATTTTCCGATTTTTATAAATCGTACGTACATTTTAAAAACCTAACAAAACTTGTTGAAAGAATCAATTTGTTAGAAAAAAAATTAAAAATTTAAAAATTAATGATTACTACTATTAAACAAAAAACAATAAAAGAGAGCATCTCACTTTCGGGCGTTGGTTTACACACAGGAAAAGAAGTAAAATTAACTTTTAAACCTGCTCCCGAAAATCACGGATTTGCTTTTATACGCGTTGATTTAGAAGGCAATCCAGTAGTTGAAGCGCTAGCCGATTATGTTGTTGATACGAAACGCGGCACAAATCTTGAAAAAAACGGCGTTTATATCAGTACCTCCGAGCATGTTTTGGCTGCTGTTGTAGGTTTGGGAATTAACAATATCAACATCGAATTAAATAGTGCCGAGCCGCCAATTATGGATGGCTCATCAAAATATTTTATTGAAGCACTCGAAAAAGTAGGTCTTGTTGAGCAAAATGCTTACGCTCAAGCGTATATAGTTAAAGATGTTATTTCGTATAAAGATGCCGAATCGGGAAGCGAAATAATGGTGGTTCCATCTGATAACTATGAAATTACGACGATGGTAGATTTTGGCACTAAAGTATTGGGAACACAAAATGCCACCTTATCTGATATTTCAAATTTTAAAACTGAAATTGCAGCCGCAAGAACCTTTAGTTTTTTACACGAAATTGAAATGTTATTGGATAACAACCTTATAAAAGGTGGCGATTTAAACAATGCCATTGTTTATGTTGATAAAGAACTGTCAAATGCAACAATGGAAAAACTAAAAATAGCCTTTAAAAAGGATGCCATTAAAGTTAAACCAAACGGCATTTTAGATAACCTTACTTTACACTGGCCAAATGAGGCTGCACGCCATAAATTACTCGATGTAATGGGCGATTTAGCCCTAATTGGTATGCCCATTAGAGGAAAAATTATCGCAACAAAACCAGGTCATGCTGTAAATACTAATTTTGCAAAAAAATTATCTAAGATTATCAAATTAGAAAAAAGAAGCAAAATACCTTGTTGTGATTTATCACAACCGCCTTTAATGGATGCTCAAAAAATTATGACCATTTTGCCCCACAGACCTCCTTTTTTGTTGGTTGACCGAATTTTAGAACTTTCTAAATCACATGTGGTAGGTTTGAAAAATGTAACCATGAATGAGCCATTTTTTCAAGGTCATTTTCCTGGAGCGCCCGTAATGCCAGGTGTTTTACAAATTGAAGCCATGGCACAATGTGGAGGTATTTTAGTTTTAAGCACCGTTCCTGATCCTGAAAATTATCTTACTTATTTTATGACCATGGATAAAGTTAAGTTTAAACGTAAAGTGATACCCGGCGATACCTTGATTTTTAGGGCAGAACTCATTTCACCTATCCGCCGTGGTATTTGCAATATGCAAGCTTATGGCTATGTTAATGGCAAACTTGTTGTTGAAGCCGAATTAATGGCGCAGATTTCTAAAAAATAAATCACAAATGAATCAACCATTAGCATACATACATCCTGGCGCTAAAATAGCAACCAATGTAGTGGTAGAACCCTTTACTACCATAAATAATAATGTTACCATTGGCTCCGGCACTTGGATAGGCTCAAATGTTACCATTATGGAGGGTGCACGAATTGGCAAAAATTGTCGCATTTTTCCTGGTGCAGTGATTTCGGCTATTCCACAAGATTTAAAATTTGATGACGAAGATTCTGAAGTTTTTATCGGTGATAACACAACCATAAGAGAATGCGTAACCATCAATCGGGGAACAAAAGCTTATGGCAAAACTGAGATTGGTGCAAATTGCTTAATTATGGCAACATCGCACATTGCACACGACTGTATTTTAGAAAATAATGTAATCATTGTGAATGGGGTGCTTTTAGCTGGTCATGTTAAAGTGGGAGCCTATGCTATTATTGGCGGATTAGCTGGTATTCACCAGTTTATACAAATTGGGGCACACGCCATGGTTTCTGGCGGTTCATTGGTTCGTAAGGATGTTCCTCCTTATACAAAAGCAGCAAAAGAACCATTATCTTATGTGGGTATCAATTCTATTGGCTTGCGCCGAAGAGGTTTTGACACCATAAAAATTAGAGAAATACAAAATATTTACCGAATACTTTACCAAAAAAATTACAATACCACTCAAGCTCTCGGCATCATCGAAGGCGAAATGGAAGCAACTAAAGAACGTGATGAAATCATCACTTTTATCAGAGATTCTCAACGCGGCATAATGAAAGGATACACAAACAAACAATAATTTAATAAATAACTATCAATTTAATGGCTACTACAACCGATATTAAAAAAGGATTATGCATGAGATATAACAACGATATTTTTAAAGTTGTTGAATTTTTACACGTTAAACCCGGCAAAGGTCCGGCTTTTGTTAGAACTAAATTAAAAAGTTTAACTACCGGAAAGGTTTTAGAAAACACCTTTCCTAATGGAAGAAAAATTGATGAAGTGCGCGTTGAAACACATAAGTATCAATTTTTATATCCAGAAGGGGACTCTTTTCACTTTATGAATACCGAGGATTACAACCAAATTACACTTCAAAAAGTAATTTTAGATGCACCTGAATTATTAAAAGAAGGTGAAATTGTAACCGTTATTTTTAATGCCGATGATGCTTTGCCACTTTCGGTTGAAATGCCCACAAGTGTTGTTTTAGAAATTATTCACACCGAGCCGGGTATTAAAGGAAATACCGCCACAAATGCCACTAAATCAGCTACTTTAGAAACAGGTGCCAGCATAAATGTACCGCTCTTTATCAATGAAGGCGATAAAATTAAAGTCGATACCGAAAAAGGTTTGTACTTAGAACGCGTTAAAGAATAGTTCTAAAAAATGAAATTCAAAAATCCTCAATCCCTTGAGTTTATTGCTAAACTTATTGGAGCTAAATACATAGGTTCGCCAAATTTTAAAATTACAGGAATTAACGAAATTCATGTAGTTGAAAAAGGTGATATTGTTTTTGTTGACCATCCAAAATATTACGATAAAGCCTTGAATTCTAAGGCTACTACCGTTTTAATCAACAAAGAAGTGGCTTGTCCTGAGGGAAAAGCACTTTTAATTTCGGATGATCCTTTTCGCGATTTTAACATGATTACGCAGTTTTTTAATCCGTTTAAATCCGCTTCAAGCGCCATTGCAAAAACAGCTGTAATAGGAGCAGAAACCATTATTCAACCCAATGTATTTATAGGTAATGAGGTTAAAATTGGTAAAAATTGTGTTATTCATCCCAATGTTTGTCTTTATGATGGCATTGAAATTGGAAATTATGTAACCATTCATGCGGGAAGTATTTTGGGAGCAGATGCTTTTTATTATAAGAATAGAGCCGAAACAGGTTATGATAAACTGATATCCTGCGGCAGCATCAAAATAGAAGACCATGTCGATATTGGGGCTTTATGTACCATTGACAAAGGCGTTTCGGGAATTACCACCATTGGTGAAGGGTCAAAACTCGATAACCAAGTTCACGTTGGACACGACACCATTATTGGAAAACGCTGTTTAATCGCTTCACAAACCGGCATTGCTGGTTGCGTAGTTATTGGCGATAAAGTTACCATCTGGGGACAAGTAGGAACCACAAGTGGCATTCACATTGGCGCAGGTGCGATTATTCTCGGACAAACCGGTGTTACCAAATCTGTTGAAGGTGGAAAAACCTACTTTGGAACGCCCATTGGCGAATCGCGAGAAAAATTAAAAGAATTGGCATACTTGAGAGGTTTGATGAAAGCTTCAAAATAAAAATAAAATTATTAGTTGTTTTGTTTCGATGTTCGCCTACAAAAAACTAAATTTGTAACTATTAAATTTAAATAAAAATGAGTGTTTTAGTAAACAAAAATTCAAAGATAATTGTTCAAGGTTTTACTGGTAGTGAAGGTACTTTTCACGCCTCTCAAATGATAGATTACGGCACAAACGTAGTTGGTGGCGTAACTCCTGGAAAAGGAGGACAAACCCATTTAAATAAACCTGTTTTTAATACCGTTGCCGATGCTGTTAAAATAGCGCAAGCCGATACTTCTATAATTTTTGTTCCGCCTGCTTTTGCGGCAGATGCCATTATGGAAGCTGCCGAAGCCGGAATTAAGGTGATTATTTGTATTACCGAAGGCATTCCTACGGCAGATATGGTTGTTGTTAAAAATTACATCGCCAATAAAAATTGTCGCTTAGTTGGTCCAAATTGCCCAGGAGTTATTACGCCAAATGAAGCCAAAGTAGGTATTATGCCTGGCTTTGTATTTAAAAAGGGACGTGTTGGCATCGTTTCAAAATCGGGTACCTTAACCTATGAAGCGGCCGACCAAGTTGTTAAACAAGGTTTGGGAATTTCAACAGCCATTGGAATTGGTGGTGATCCAATTATTGGAACAACTACTAAAGAGGCTGTCGAGCTTTTTATGAACGACCCAGAAACAGATGCAATTGTTATGATTGGCGAAATTGGTGGCCAGCTTGAAGCCGAAGCCGCAAAATGGATTAAAGCCGGTGGAAATAAAAAACCAGTTATCGGTTTTATTGCCGGGCAAACCGCACCTAAAGGTAGAACAATGGGACATGCAGGCGCTATTGTTGGTGGTAAAGATGATACCGCTGCCGCCAAAATGCAGATTTTAACCGACAACGGAATTTACGTTGTAAATTCTCCTGCCGAAATTGGTAAAAAAGTAAAAGAAGTTTTAGGCTAAACTAAACTTTAATAAATAATTTAAAAGGCTACCAAATGGTAGCTTTTTTTTATATTTGACTTTCCGTAATTAGGATGACTCATATAAACAAAATGGTATTGTTTAAAATCCTATAAAATTATTAAAATTTAATCAAAAAATATAGTCCGATGAAATTAACCGAAAATAAAACCGTATTAATTACAGGCGCAACAAGAGGTATTGGTAGAGGAATTGCCCTTGCATTCGCCCAAAATGGCGCACATGTGGCGTTTACTTACAGTGCTTCAACAAATGCCGCTACCGAATTAGAAAACGAATTAAAAGACTATGGTGTTAAAGCAAAAGCCTACCAATCTAATGCGGCCGATTTTAACAGCGCTCAAGATTTGGTTGCTGAGGTGCTCAATGAATTTGGAACCATTGATATTTTGATAAATAATGCCGGAATTACCAAAGATAATTTGTTGATGCGCATTTCGGAAGCCGATTTTGACAGTGTGATTCAAGTAAATCTAAAATCCGTATTTAATTTGACCAAAGCCGTAATCAAACCCATGATGAAACAACGCGATGGCGTCATTATCAATATGAGTTCGGTTGTGGGCGTAAAAGGAAATGCGGGTCAGAGTAATTATGCCGCTTCCAAAGCCGGAATTATTGGTTTTACAAAATCCGTTGCGCTTGAATTAGGCTCTCGCAACATTCGATGTAACGCTATTGCTCCAGGATTTATAGAAACTGAAATGACCGCCAAGCTCGATGAAGCAACTGTTGAAGGCTGGCGCAAGGCTATTCCCCTTAAACGCGGTGGCACCCCTGCCGATGTTGCTAATGCTTGCTTGTTTTTAGCTTCCAATTTAGCAACTTATATCACCGGGCAAGTGCTTAATGTTGATGGTGGCATGCTAACCTAAAAATTTTAATAATGAATTTTATAACTGTGCTTTTAATCTTTCTTGCTTTAGTTTTAGCACTTGCAATTTCCTTTTATTTTTATTTTTATAAAACTACATTTCCTAAAGATAAGGTTTTTAAACAGTTATTCATTTTACGCACCTTAACATTTTTTTTAATTGCCCTGTTTTTCATCAATCCAAAAATTAAAAAAAATTTATACACTATTGAAAAACCAACACTCATTTTAGCCGTTGATCAGTCAAAATCAATCTCCTATTTAAAGGAATCGGAAAACATAAAATTAGCGTATTCATCGCTTAAAGCGGATAAAAAATTATCTGATAAATTCAATATTCAACATTTTGCTTTTGGCGATAAAATTAGAGCAACTGACACCCTAAAATTTGATGACAATCAGACCATTATATATGATGCTATAGACCATTTAAATAAATTAAATAGCAAAAATTCGGCACTCATCATTTTGTCGGATGGAAACCAAACTAATGGAAATGATTACCAATATTTCAAAGCAAAATTCCCAATTTACACCTTAGTTGCTGGGGATACCGCCCTATATGCCGACTTAAAAATAAATCAATTAAACTTAAATGATTTTACGTTTACCGGGAACCATTTTCCGGTAGAGGCCTTTTTGCAATATGATGGAAAAGGTGCTGTTAACACCACTTTTAAGGTTACAGAAAACGGTAAGCTACTTTATTCGCAAACCCTAGAATTTTCGGAAAATCACAAATCGCAGACATTGAATTTTCAATTAGAATCTGGCAAAGCAGGGGTGCATCAATTTACAGCAACGCTCACGCCCTTTAAAAATGAGAAAAACAGTTTAAATAATCAAAAATATTTTTCAATAAACACGCTGATTAATCAATCTGATATCTTAATAATCAGCAGTTTTAATCATCCTGATTTGGGAGCCTTAAAGCGAAGTATCGAAAGTAATAAGCAAAATAAGGTTACGGCGTATATAGGTGACGGAAAATTGCTAAATCTTAAAAAATACCAGCTTGTAATAACTTACCAGCCTAACGCAAGTCAAAAGCTATTTTTTGAAAATCTTCAAAAAGAGAAAATCCCCAATTTTATTATTACCGGATCCGAAACCGATTGGAATTTTTTAAATACCGTTCAGCAAGTTTTTCATAAAAATAGCAATGAGCAAACTGAAAACTACTTTCCAAATTTAAACAATACATTTGAACCCTTTATTGTTGATGGTTTAGATTTTGAATCATTTCCACCTTTATTATCAAATATTGGACAACTAAATTTTAGTATAAAACCACAAATTTTGCTTTATTCAAAAGCAAATAACAGCAAGGCTCAAGAGGTTTTGATGGCAACTTACACCCAAAATAATAGACGCGGAGCGGTACTTTTTGGCAATGACTTTTGGAAATGGCGAATGGCCAGTTTTAATAAAAATCAGAATTTTGATGCTTTTGATAAATTGATGAATAATCTTGTGCTTTATTTGGCAGAATATCAATCAAAAAGGCAAATTAAAGCAGATTATAAGGCGGTTTTATATGCCAATCAACCAGCCATATTTAAAGCTCAATTTTTTGATGAGACCAATAATTTTGATAAACGCGGTCAACTAGATATTCAAATTACCGATGAGCATTCAAAAAAAACAACTATATTTCCACTTGTATTATCTGAAAATCAGTACGCTATAAGTTTGAATGAATTGCTTGCCGGCAACTATAATTTTAAAATTAAAGAGCGCCAAAGTGGTGTTTTTATTGAAGGTAAATTCGTACTTTTAAACTTTCCAATAGAGCAACAATTTAGCAATGCCGATTATGGCAGGTTGAAGAATTTATCTTCCAATAATCATGGTGATGCTTATTTGCTTAAAAATTATAAATTATTGTCATCAAAATTAGCAAGCGAAAATGAGTTTAAAAGCATTGAAAAACGTACAACTTCAACGCGAAATTTTATCGATTTTAAGTGGTTGTTTTTACTTGTAATCGCATCGGCATCAGCCGAATGGTTTATTCGAAAATATCGCGGTTTGATATAAAACTTTACTAACCTTAAATAAATTTAATTATGATTAATCCTCCAAAATTTTTAATTCCGGGCGTTGTAATATTTATTATTACAATTATTATTATTGCAAAATCCTCAGTAACCATAGGCTATGGCGAAGCAGGTGTTTTATTTAAAACATTTGGTGGTGGCGTTGAAATCGACAATACACTCGATGAAGGGTTTAATGTGATTGCCCCTTGGAATAATGTAACCATTTACAATGTTAAACAACAAGAGCTTTTAGAAAAAGGAATGGAAGTTTTGTCTTCTAACGGTTTGGCTATTAAACTTGATGCCTCGGTACTTTACCAACCTAAATTTGAAAAATTAGGACTTTTGCACAAAACGAGAGGTAAAAATTATTTAGAAAATGTAATTACACCCGCAGTGCGTTCTGCTACCCGAAGTGTGGTTGGCCGTTATACGCCTGAGCAATTGTATTCATCAAAACGCGATGCCATTCAGGATGAAATATTTGAAGAAACAAGAAAAATTCTTGAGCCACAATACGTGCAATTGAATGCTATTTTGGTTAGAGATGTTACACTTCCAGCAGCCATTAAAGACGCCATTGAACGCAAATTACGTCAAGAACAAGAATCTTTAGAGTATGAATTTAGATTAACCAAAGCCTCTAAAGAAGCTCAAAAACAAATTATTGAAGCACAAGGTAAAGCCGATGCTAACCGTATTTTGAGTGCTTCGTTGACCGATAAAATTTTGCAAGATAAAGGCATTGATGCCACTTTGCAATTAGCTGCCTCTCCAAATGCAAAGGTTGTAATTGTTGGAGGTAAAGATGGATTGCCAATTATTTTAGGAAATAATTAGGGGTAATCTTATTGTTACCAACTAAAAAAAAGCCAACTAATTGTTGGCTTTTTTTATGGTATCGGTTTTAACTTTAACGGGGGTAAAGTCATTTCCAACTTTTCCTTTTTTAAGGGCTTTATAATTTTCATAGCAATCGAGAACCGCTTCAATAATCTGCAAATCGCTGGCTTTTTTGATAAAATAATCGGAATAGTTGCAATCGTCGAGCAAATCTTCGAGCTCTTTTTTGCTCATATCCATATAATCCATAAGCACTTCTCGGCTAAATTTTTGTTCCATAATACCGCGCACGTCATCTTGCTCTTTTAGTTGTTTCAATCTTTTTAGTTGTTGCGGCTTTTTGCCAAATTTGTTGTACCAAAAATCAATTGGGTTAAAAAGGGCGCTCAAAACGGAGCCGTAGTTTCGTGTAGTTGGGCGTCCTACTTCATAAGTTTGAGAAATGCCATTAATGTGAATACGCGTAAACCGATCGAGCGGCACATTTTTGGCATCAACTACCAATACGCCAATAAGTTCATGTGGTTTAAGCGTAACTTCATTTAAATCAATAACCTTTTCGTACATCGAAATTAAAAGTTCATTACCTTTTAGCAAATCATTGGTAATTTTAAGCTTAATCGATTGAAATCCAACATAAGATATAAAAATTGTATCGTTAGGTTGCGCCGTAATTTCAAATTGCCCTGCATTATTGGTGGTAACCCCTCTAACAGAATTCAAATTTAGAATATCAGCACTTTGCAAAGGTGAATTATCTTGATTATTGACAATTTTGCCTTTTAAGGTTTTTTTATTTAAAGTATTGTTTTCTTGACCATTAACTATAATGACAAGGGTCAGCAGTAAGAGCGTAATTATTGATTTTTGCATGGTGCAATATTAAAAACTTAATAAAGTAAATTTAGTTAAAGTAATGTGAAAAGCAAGTTAAAAAAAAGATGGTTTGTGTATAAAATTTACGCGTAATTTTCCTATTTTAAAATAGGCAATAGACCTCAAAATCAAGTCCAATAAAAGCTACTTTAACTTTTTAAAGCATCTGTGGGTTTTGGCACAAAATGCCCAATACCACCAGCGCGATTATCATTAAAGCTTGTTGGAATATCATCGGCATTTGTGCGTTCAGCCCAAGTAACGTGAGCGGTTCCGTCATCTTTTCTAAGCATGGTGATGCAATTTTCAACCGGACAAACCAATGAGCATAAATTGCAACCCACGCAATTTTCTTCAATAATACTCGGAATTCTATTTTTGAGATCTATTGACCGGGCAATGGCTTGATGCGCCCCATCATCACAGGCAATATAACACAAATCACATCCAATACATTTATCTGGATTTATTGCGGCTATTACTTTGTATTTTAAATCCAAATGTTTCCATTCAGTTACGTTAGGAAGTGCCAAACCCGCAAAATCATAAATGGTATGATAGCCTTTTGTATCCATAAAGGCGCGTAAACCGGCATCCATTTCGCGAACAATCCCAAATCCGTAATGCATGACTGCCGTACAAACCTGTATAGAGGTTGCGCCAAGTAGAATAAACTCAACAACGTCTCGCCATGTTTCGATACCGCCAATACCTGATAAGGGGATTTTACTTATTTCGGGATGTTGTGCCAAATCTTTGAGCATATTCATGGCAATTGGTTTTACTGCAGGTCCGCAATAACCGCCATTTGTTCCCTTTCCGTCAACAATAGGGTAGGGCGCGTAGGTATCTAAATCAATACCAACAATACTTTTTATGGTGTTAATCAAAGAAATAGCATCTGTTCCCCCTTGATAAGCTGCCAAACCAGGGTCGGTAATATGAGAAATATTGGGCGTTAATTTGGTGATTACTGGAACTTTTGCAGCATCTTTTGCCCATTCTACGATGGTTTTTAAAACTTCGGGTTCTTGACCAACAGCCGAACCCATGCCGCGTTCGCACATACCATGGGGGCAACCAAAATTTAATTCGATTCCGTCAACGCCCGCATTTTCAACATCTTTAATGATTTGAATCCATTCCTTGCGCGTTTCTACCATTAAGGAGGCAATCACGGCGTGGTTTGGAAAATATTTTTTAACTTCTTCAATTTCTCTTAAATTATCGGCTAAGGGTCTATCGGTTATGAGCTCAATATTGTTGAAGCCCATCATACGGGTATCTCTATAATTTACAGAACCATATCTGCTCGATACATTTACAACCGGTATTCCCAAGGTTTTCCAAACTGCGCCACCCCAGCCAGCCTCAAAAGCTTTCATAATTTGATATCCTGAATTGGTAGGTGGGGCAGAAGCTAACCAAAATGGATTTGGTGCTTTAATACCTGCAAAATTTATTGATAAATCGACCATTTTTTGAGTTTTGAGTTTTTAATGTTGAGTGATGCGTGTAATTATTTTGTCAACCATTGATGCATTCCTAAAGCAGCCATTTTTCCATCATAAGCAGCATTTACAACTTCAGCACCACCATTAACAGCATCTCCACCAGCAAAATATTTTGGATTTGATGTTTGAAAGGTTTCTTTATTGATGAGTAATCGCGATTGGTTATCGCATTTTAAATGATCAATTAACTGATAAAATGCACCTTGTTTTGCTTGACCGGTTGCTTTGATAACCAAATCACATTGCACAACAAATACATCGTTATTTTTGGTTTGAAGCTTGCCCTCAATCAGCTCTGTTTTGGCGAATTTAACGCCTTCAACTTTACCCTTTCCTACAATGCCAATAGGCACTAAATTAAATAAACTATCTACGCCCGCACTAATGGCAAAGTCGTATTCAAATTTATAGGCTTTCATTTTTTCCTTTGAATTTCGGTAGGCCAAAACAATTTTTTTAGCACCCATTTTTGCAGCTTCCGATGCGGCATCCATTGCGGTATTGCCACCTCCCAAAACCACTACTTTGTTGGGAACTTTTAAATGATGGTGTTTAGAGCGCAATTCTTCAATAAATTCAACCGCACCTATCACGCCTTTTTTGTTTTCACCTTCAATTTCTAAAGCGCCGGTTTTTCCTAAACCAAGTCCTAAAAAGATGGCATCATAGTTTTTTTCAAGGTCTTGCAATTGTTCTTTTGAGTTGATTGGTGTGTTATATCTTATCTCAAAACCCAGTTGATTTTGCAAATAACTTATTTCATTAAGCACCTCTTCATTTGATATTTTATAGGGTGCAATGCCGTGAACGGCTAAACCCGAGGCTTTATTTTTGGCTTCAAAAATACATACTTGATAGCCTAAGCTGCGCAGCTCGCAGGCACAGGCAATTCCGGCCGGACCAGCTCCGATAATGGCCATTTTTTTATTGTTAGGTTTGCCTACCTTAAAAATTTCTTTGCCAGAATCTATAACTTTATGTGTGGCAAAATTTTGCAATCTGCCAATTTGTATGGGCATAATATTTTGGTGGTTAAAAACACAGGCGCCTTCACATAAAACACCTGTTGGGCAAACCAAACCACAAGTGTTGCCGAGCCAATTTGCATTAAAAATTGTTTGGGCCGCTCCTTCGGTATTCTTTGTTTGTATTTGCTTAATAAACAGCGGAATATCAATATGTGTAGGGCAGGCTTTAATGCATGGTGCATCATAGCAAAATAAACACCTTGCACTTTCATAAAACGCCTCGGTAGGGTTCATTAAGGGTTTTTTTTGCTTAAAATTATTTTGAAATTCAGCTTCAGAAGTTGGTCTGTTATATTCTGCCATTCTTTGTTGTTTTATATAGGTATAAGGTTAACCTAATTTAAAATAATTTATAATTCAGTCAACTTTCCATAAGTTTCAGGACGTCTATCTCTAAAGAATTGCCAAGTAGAACGCACTTCATCGATTAGATCTAAATCGAATTCGGCCACCAATAATTCATCATTATCGCGTGAAGCCTGTGCAAAAATTTGTCCACGTGGATCAACAAAATAAGATTGACCGTAAAATTTACCTAAATTCCAAGGCTTTTCTTCGCCAACGCGATTGATACAGCCCATAAAATAGCCATTAGCTGCAGCGTGCGCGGGTTGTTCTAATTTCCATAAATATTCACTCAACCCTGCAACGGTAGCCGAAGGATTATAAACAATTTCAGCCCCATTTAAACCTAAGGCGCGTGCCCCTTCCGGAAAATGCCTGTCGTAGCAGATATAAACACCCACTTTGGCATATTTTGTTTGAAAAACAGGATAGCCTAAATTGCCGGGTTTAAAGAAATATTTTTCCCAAAAACCCGTGGTATGGGGGATGTGATTTTTGCGATATTTTCCCAAATAGCTACCATCGGCATCAATAACCGCGGCGGTATTGTATAAAACGCCTGCTTGCTCTTTTTCGTAAACAGGAATAATCATAACCATATTGTATTTTTTGGCATAAAACTGCATCTTTTCTATGGTAGGACCAGGAACGGCTTGAGCCGTGACATACCATTTATTGTCTTGACTTGGACAAAAATAAGGGGTGTTAAAAATTTCTTGAAGGCATAAAATTTGAACACCTTGTTTGCCGGCATCTTCAATATAAGGGATGTGTTTGTGATACATGGCATCCGTGATTTGTTGAATGCTACCTTCGCCTTCGGTCATTGGAAGACTCATTTGTATTAATCCTGATTTTATTTTTCTTGACATAATTTATTGATTTTAAATGGAAACTTTATAGCTTATGGTTTTATTTATTTAAGGATTAGTCAGTGTTTCACTTTAAATAAAAACCCTTAATTAACAAAATTTATATGACCGTTTTTGATGTTGTGGTTCGTGGTATAAATTGACCGTGCCCTGCTTTTAGAAGGCATTCGTTATTTTCAATGGCAATTTCACCTCTTAAAATTACTGTTTCGGTTTTGCCGATAACTTTCCGTCCTTCGTAGCCTGAATAATCACAGTTCATGTGATGTGTTTTAACCGAAATGGTGTGTTCTTTTTTGGGATTAAAAATAACCAAGTCGGCGTCAGATCCAATAGCAATGGTTCCTTTTCGAGGATACATACCAAAAATCTTAGCTGCATTTGTAGAACTGATTTCAACAAATTTTGTCAGCGATATTTTTCCTTGGTTAACCCCTTCGGAGTATAAAAATTCTAGGCGGTGTTCAATTGCCGGATGCCCATTCGGAATTTTAGAAAAATCATCTTTTCCCATTTTTTTTTGTTCCCACATAAACGGACAATGGTCGGTACCAACCACTTGCACCAATCCTTGATTAATACCCGACCAAAGTGCTTGTCGGTCTTTTTTTTCCCGCAAAGGAGGACTCATAACCCATTTGGCCCCTTCAAAATTAGCTTCATATAAGGATGCATCTAACATTAAATATTGGGTGCAGGTTTCAACAAAAACTTTTTGGTTGCGTTGTGTCGCTTTGCGAACGGCATTTAAAGCCCCTTCACAGGTCATGTGGACTATGTAACCCGGACAATCGGTATAAAAAAGCATATCGGTAAATCGGGCAGAGGCTTCGGCTTCGGTTATTTCGGGTTGTGATAGATAATGGTAAATGGGTGCTAAATTACCTTCCGATTTATTTTTAGCTATAAGCGAATCAATCATGTCGCCATTGGTAGCGTGAACTGTAACAATGCCACCATGTTTTTTAACAACTTTCATCAACTGAACCATTTGACCGTCGTCAATCATTAAAGCGCCTTTATAAGCCATAAAAGTTTTAAAGGATGAAATACCTTCTTCTTCAATCATTTGAACAACTTCTTTGGCAACATGGTCGTTAAAATCGGTTATTGCCATGTGATAAGAATAATCGCCAATGGCTTTTCCAATTGATTTTTGTTGCCAAGTTTTAAGGGCGTTATGCAGGGTATCTCCTTGTTTTTGAAGGATAAAATCAATTACCATTGTTGTGCCTCCGTGTAGTGCTGCGCGCGTTCCGGTTTCGTAATTATCACTAGAATAGGTTCCCATAAAAGGCATATCTAAATGCACATGCGGGTCTATTCCGCCAGGAAACACCAATTTACCGGTAGCATCAATAACCTTATCGGCTTTGTAATTCAGGTTCTTACCAATGGCAACAATTTTTTCACCTTCGGTATAAACGTCGGCAATATAATCTTCGGATGCGTTAATAATTCGACCATTTTTAATGAGTACTGACATAGCTTTTTATTTAATTAAGGTTTAAATATCGCAATTATTTTTTAAAGTTAAGAATTTAGGACAAATCTGTGCGCTTTTTTTGCATGAGCAGATAATAAATTATCGATGAAATTATAAATCCGGTAAACCAGGATAAGGAATACAAGAAATTTAAAGTGGGTACCCAATAGCCAATTAGCGCTAAAAACACTCCAAAAAATAAGGCAATGAGCGCCGCCAAATTAAATCCTGTTTTATTGTAGGAATAGATGCCATCTACTTTATATAAATCGGCTAGCGCAATCTGTTTGTGACGAATCAAAAAATAATCGGTGATTAAAATACCTAATACCGGACCTAATAAACCACTGACAAACAATAAAAAGCCTGAAATTTCATTCATCAACCACCAAGGAGCGATAAGAATTCCGATAATTCCGGTAATAAGTCCACCCATTTTAAAGCTTATTTTTTTAGGGAATAAATTAGAGAATGTGTTGGCAGGCGCAATCACATTGGCAGCAATGTTGGTGCTTAGTGTGGCGATGAGCATAAAAATTTGTGCGATAACAACCACCATAGGATTTTTGAATTTTGCAATAAGCGAAACGGGATCCCAAGGGGCATCATCGGCAATTAAAATATCACTAAAATTTATAACGGTAGCACTTGTAACAAATATTCCTACAAACGAATAGAGCATCATTGTTGCGGGCAAACCTATAAATTGACCCGATATTTGGTCGTTTTGTGAGGCTGCATAACGCGTTATATCGGCAATACTAATCGACATAGTTGCCCAAAAGCCAACCATTGCGGTTAGCCACAACAAATAGCCCCAAAGTTTCGAGCTTTTTCCTTCGTCGGGATTTACTAACGAGGCAGTTACAATGCTCGAATCAAAAGTAGCGATACCATCTGTTTTTCGAAATTGGACTTTAATGGTTTTAGAAGCTTTTTTAATTCCATCAACAGAAGCTATTTCTGAAATGGCGATAGGATTTTTGGACATCATTTTCCAGTCGCTTTTTATATTATTTGACGTTATTTGATATTGATTTGCCTTTGGGTATCCCGCTTTGTCATTTAAAACATTGAGGTTTAAATAAAGTACATTATCAATATCGATAAGGGTTGCAGCGGTTTTTTCAAGTTGAGAACTCTGTTTTAAAACAATTGCAAACCCATCCGCTTTAGCGTAACTCCACCAAATCAATACAATTCCCATAGCGATAAGAATGGGTGCGGAGTAGGTTTCGAGCCATTTAATACTTTCGGTTCCTTTCCAAATAAAGTAAATGTTGATGACCCAAAAAATGGCGAAACCCACAAATTTACCGATAGATAAACCTAGCTCGCTCGGTGTGCCGGTGATGGCATTAAAGATGGCATAAATTGCCAAACCACCAATCCAAGTTTGCACGCCAAACCAACCGCAAGCAATGATGCCACGCGTTACCGAAGCAATATGAATTCCTTTTGTGCCAAAGGCAGCGCGACCAATTACCGGAAAAGGAACACCATATTTTACGCCGGCATGACCATTGAGAATCATTGGAATGGTAATAATCAAATTAGCCAAACCAATAATTATTAAAGCTTCATACCAATTTAAGCCAGTTTTAATCATATATGACGCCAACAAATAGGTTGGAATACACACGGCCATGCCAATCCAAATGGCGGCTAAATTCCATTTGTTCCAAGTCCTTTTTGAGGTAGGAATTGGCGCTAAATCCTCACTGAATAAAGGAGATTTTGATACGTCTTCGGTTAATTCTACAATGTCTCTATTCATAAAAAATTATTTTTTAAGATGCGCTTATCAAACTGGTTAAGGTTAATTATTAAAACTGATTTAGGTTGAAATAATCGCTTTTTAAAAACATTCTTTATCCGCAATAGCGATGGTTTTAGAGATAATATCTAGGCCTTCATCAATTTCGGCTTTGTTAACAATTAAGGGTGGCGCTATAAAAATCCAGTTCCAACGCACAAAGGTAAACATACCGAGTTCGCGAATTTTTGCGGCCATTTTATTGGTAAGGTCCATAGCATTGGCTTTGGCATTCCATTCGGTTATGGGCTCCTTGGTTTCTCTATTTTTTACGAGTTCGATACAGCCTAATAAGCCGGTGTTTCTGAAATCGCCAATAGAAGGGTGTTTTGCTTTCATTTTTTCGACTTCCTTTTCGATATAAGTTCCCATTTTGGCGGCATTGTTAACCAAATTTTCCTCTTGAATGACTTTAATATTTTCGATTGCTGCCGCACAAGAAACGGGATGAGCCGAGTAGGTGAGACCAAGAGCTAAAGGTTTATCATCAAAATATTTGGCAATGGTATCGCTAACAACCATTACGCCCAAAGGCAAATAACCCGAAGTGAGTCCTTTGGCAGATACTAAAATATCGGGGGTAACACCGTGATGGTCAATGCCAAACATTTTACCAGTTCTACCAAAACCACTCATGGTTTCATCATCAATAAATAAAATGCCATATTTATCACAAAGATTTCTCACTTTTTTAAGATACATAGGGGGATATTTTATACAACCAGACGAGCCAGATTCACCTTCAAAAAGTATAGCGGCAACGCTATCGGGGTTTTCGAAATTAACTACGCGTTCTAAGTTTTCAATGGCACGCTCGCCACATTCTTTTATAGAAGCGGAATGCCAAGGACAACGGTAAGCATAGGGATTTTCAACATGCACCACGTTTGGCATAGCTTGGCTATCAACGGCAAATTTTCGAGGATCACCACCAACACTAATGGCCCCGTAGGTTGCGCCGTGGTAAGAGCGGTATTGCGAAATAATTTTATGACGTCCGGTATAAATTCGCGCCAATTTAATGGCGTTTTCAATGGCATCAGCACCCGCTAAGGTAAAAAATGACTTGGTTAAGTTTCCTGGGGTAATTTCAGCTAATTTTTTGCCGAGTTCACCACGTACATCGGTTGCCATTCCAGGATAAACATAACTGAGCCTCTCCATTTGGGCAGCCACTGCTTTGGTAATCCGTTGGTTGCCATGACCAATATTGACATTCATCAATTGTGAAGAAAAATCTAGGTATTTTTTACCGTCTCTGTCATAAATATAACAGCCTTTGGCGTGACTGGCGTTTATAGGGTTGAGACCGCCTTGTTTTGCCCAAGAAAATAAGGTGTAATCAAGATTGTTTTTAATAATGTTGTTCATAGGTTTAGATTTATAAGTCCTTTAACTTTACTTATTTTTATGCTAAGGACAAGCTTTTTTTGGTAAAATTAATCTCGTCAACTCATCCAGTTAATTTGAGCTTCGGGATTCCATTTAGTGGTTACTTTTTTATTTTGAGACCAGAATTCAATAGAACTACGTCCGGTAATATCGCCTACGCCAAATTTTGAATCGTTCCAACCTCCAAAAGAAAAAGGTTCTCTAGGCACGGGAACGCCAATATTTACGCCTATCATTCCGGCACTGGCGCGTTCCATAACTTGTTTTGCCAATCCGCCACTTTGGGTAAATACGGCGGCGGCATTGCCATATTGAGATCCGTTTTCTATTTCAATGGCTTCATTTAAATCTTTAGCTCTAATAATTGAAATAACTGGTCCAAAAATTTCTTCACGAGCAACTGACATTGCAGTTGTAACATAATCTATTATGGTAACGCCTACATAAAACCCACCTTCTTTGCCTTTTACAGTAGTATTTCGGCCATCGATTAAAATTTTAGCACCATCTGCTTCAGCTTGAGCGATATAATTTTCGATACGCGTTTTAGCTTCAGCGCTAATTACCGCACCTAAGTTTTGACCTGGAACAATTTTTTTAGCTTCAATAACCATTTTGTCAATGATGTGTTGCACTTGAGCAACACCAACCATAACCGAGGCGGCCATGCACCGTTGACCTGCACAGCCCGACATAGAAGCGACTACATTTGAAGCTGTCATATCAGGATTTGCATCCGGAAAAACTAATAAATGGTTTTTAGCACCACCAAGGGCGAGGCACCTTTTTAGGTTTGAAGTGGCACGTTTATAAACAATTTTAGCCACTTTTGTTGAGCCTACAAAAGATACTGCCTTAATATCGGGATGATCGCATATTGCTTCAACAACTGCTTTACCACCATTAACCACATTAAAAACACCATCGGGCAAACCGGCTTCTTTTAAAAGTTCAGCCATACGCATAGCGCTTAAAGGAACAATTTCTGAGGGTTTCATAATCATAGTATTCCCTAAAACTAAGGCATTTGGCATGGTCCAATGCGGTACCATATTCGGAAAATTAAAGGGTGTAATCGAAGCAACCACACCAAGGGGTTTGCGCTCAATTCGGCACTCAACCCCTTTGCTAACTTCTTGTACTTCGTTAAAAACAATTTGTGGCATGGATACGGCGAATTCACAAAGTTCCATACTTTTTTCAACTTCGGCTTTAGCTTCATCATAGTTTTTGCCGTTTTCAAGTTGGATGAGTTTTGTGAGTTCATCTATGTTTTTTTCTAACAACTGGCGATAGGTAAAAAATATTTGGATGCGTTCCTTAATGGTTTTAGCAGACCATCCCACATAAGCTTTTTGGGCTGCTTTTACGGCTTTATCAACATCGTCAAAAGTAGAAAGTGGCAAGTTAGAAATGATACTTCCGTCAAGGGGACTGATAACATCCATTGTTTCTTGGCCATTTTTAGCAAATGCACCATCAATAAAATTTAAGACAACGGGTTGTTTTTTATAGGTATTCATAGATTTAATATTTAATTTTTTTTGATAAGAATACCAAATGTATAAAATTAAATCTAATACTATAGAAAAATTACTTTGAATTAAAAAGTGCACACAACAGGACTTGAACCTGCACGAGCTATTGCTCACCAGCCCCTCAAGCTGGCGCGTCTACCAATTCCGCCATGTGTGCAAAGTAGGCTGCAAAAATAAAAAAATCGCGCTATTTAAGGCTAATTTTTTCATAAAGTTTAAAAGGAACTTTAATCTAATTTTAATGACGTTTTACCTTGATGTTTCCCCAGCCTAAGTTGATTCCAATAAAAAAACCGAACACATGTTCGGTTTTAATTGCGATTGTGACCTGGCTGGGGCTCGAACCCAGGACCCCTACATTAAAAGTGTAATGCTCTACCAACTGAGCTACCAAGTCTTTCAAAATTCGGTTGCAAATATACTATCATTTATTACAAATACAAGGTCAATATTATTTTTTTTTGTCTGATATTTGTTTGCGTTTGAGCAATAGAATTTTATATGTTAAAAAACATCATTATTATAGGGTATATGGCAGCTGGAAAGTCGGCTATTGCTGCTTTATTGGCAAAAAAATTAAATTTAAAACACCTTGATCTCGACAATTATATCCAAGAAAAAACAGCTTTATCAATTTCTGAAATTTTTAAAACTAAAGGAGAAGTCTATTTTAGAAAGTTAGAAAGCGCTTATTTGCAAGAAATTTTAGCACAAAAAACCCCATTTATATTAGCTGTAGGAGGAGGCACACCCACTTTTGGAGACAACATGAATTTGATGAATCAATTAGCTTTGACTATTTATTTAGATGTGCCCCAAAAAGTGTTAGTGACACGATTACACGCCGAAAAACAAAACCGCCCATTAGTAGCCGATTTAAAGGATGAAACAATAGCCGAATTTGTTGCAAAACATTTATTTGAACGCCGTGTTTATTATGAAGAAAGCCAACTTAAAATAAAAACAGAATCGAAGACAATGCCAGAAATTGTGGCGCTAATTTTAAAAGAAATTGAGGCTTTTAAAAAGACTTAGATAAGCGTAACTTTATTCGATTCAAAATCTACTTGAACGTGCTCCCTTAAAGAAGTAGAAAGTGAAATCCCTTTAAAATCGGCCTTTACAGGATATTTTTTGTGATTGCGGTCAACGAGCACTGCCGTTTTAAATTGTGTTAAGGGGACTTCTAAAAAATGTTTAACCACATACATTAAGGTAGTGCCCGAATTTAAAACATCATCTACTAAAACTAATGATTTATTTTGGTATTCAATAGCATTTAAGGAAGTTATAATCGGGTTTAAAGGTTTTTTCTTATCAATCGTTACTTCGCAAATACTTACTTTTAAAGGAGAAATTGCTTGAAGCGCCTTTTGAATTCGTTTTGCTAAGATAAAGCCATTATCGGCAATACCAGCAATAATGAGCTCATTTTGATTGAGATGGCATTCATAAATTTGATATGCAATGCGCATTATTTTTTGATTGATTTGTATTTTGTTTAGAATGATTGACTCCATAAAATTGTAGAAATTTAACCAATAGGTTTTTGAGATTCAAATATAACAAACAATTCTCTTCCCGCACGTGGTTTAATGGAATTATTAGCAAGTTCTAAAGTCTTAATTTTAAAATATTTTGAAAATAGGTTTTGGTATTCTAAATACGATCCGCCAAAAGGAGGCCCTTCGTTTGTCAATTCAAATTCAAATAATAAACCTACTAATTTACCTTTAGAATGAAGCAATTGGCTCATTTTTTCGGCGTATTTGGGTCTTAAATTTGGGTCTAAGGCACAAAAAAAAGTCTGCTCTATAATGAGGTCATACAACTGATGATGTTCAAAAAAATCGGCTTGAATTAAATGATCATCCGAAAAACTGGGGACTCTTTTTTTAAAGTTTGCTAAAGGTTGCTTTGCAATATCAAGTACAAATACATTTTTAAAACCTTGACGATGAAGATATTCTGCCTCATGAGCATTTCCAGCTCCGGGAATTAAAATATTTAAATTTCTGTTGTTTAGTTGGTCTATATAGTTTTTTAGCGGAGTAGAAGCTGTGCCAATATCCCAATGGGTATTGGATTGTTTATACTTGTCTTCCCAAAAATCTTGATTAAATTTAGTCATTGTCATCAGTATAGTCATCAATAGCACGGCGGTCTTTTTTAGTTGGTCGGCCTACGCCTTTTTGGCGATAATAATCCTTTGAATATTTTAACAATTCGCTATTTTCAAAGGCTTCTTTTGGGGTTTGATCTCTGTAATATAAGCCGGCAATCTTAGCACCTACACGGCTTTCGGGCAAATCTAGGATTTCAAATTGGTAATCAATTTGCTCTTTATGAACCACTAAATGTTCACCACCAAAAACTTCTTTTGATGGTTTTGACTTTTGCTGGTTAACCGTTATATGATTTTTTTTACAAGCTTCGGTTGCTAAACTACGGGTTTTAAACACCCTGATACACCATAAATATTTATCTATTCTCATCAGTCAAAAATAAGAACAAATATATACTTAAAAAATATATTGTAATGTAGGTTCGCTAATGAGCACCACCGCAACCGCAATTTCCTGCTGGTTGCAAACTATTTGGATCTAGGTAAATTAAGGTGCCATTGAGCAATTTTTTAACGGCAACATCTGGGTTGGTTTCTGCAACGATAAATGCGTCAACTTTATAGTGTTTTAATCGGTTTATACCACCTATGCCAATACCACCGGTGAGTAAAATATTGACTTTAAATAGGGGGTGACTTGGGTTTTCAACAGGATTATGGAAGGTGTTGTGAAGCGCTTCTTCAACAGATAATTCTATTAAATCTTTAGCTACGATAATATTACCTATAATTTTGTATATTAAATAATTACGACAATCTCCAGCGTGGCCGGAAATATCCTTTTTATTGTGGCATGTTATGGCGATTAAGTTGATCATTTTTGGTTGATTTTTTTTAATAAGACTACAATTAGACCTTAACTGTTACAAATTTAAATATTTTATTTTTAGTACTTTTACAAAAATATAAAGTTAACTATTTTGAATGCTACAAAGATTTTTACGATTGAATTAAACGTTGCTCCCGAAGATATTGATGAACTCAATCATGTAAATAATGTGGTTTACTTAAAATGGATTAATTTGGCAGCTACTAAACATTGGATGCAACTTACTGACAACCAATTTAAAGAACAATATTGCTGGGTGGCTTTGCGACATGAAATTGATTATTTAAAACCCGCTTTTTTAGACGATTTAATTACGATTAGCACTTGGATTGGTGCAACCCAAGGGGTGAAATCTATAAGACACGTTGAAATTTTTGCCAATAATCAATTATTGACGCGCGCCAAAACAATTTGGGTTTTATTGGATGCCAAAACAATGCGACCAAGACGCATTCAGGACGACATCCTTAAAATTTTAAAGCCTTAGAATTTTAAGATGATTTACCTTGAATTTCTTTAGCAATACGCTGACAATCATCAAGTACGCGCAATAAATTACCACTCCATAATTTGCCAATTTCTTCTTGGTTATAGCCGCGTTTTACCAATTCGAGCGTAACATTAAAAGTTTCGGAAGCATCATTCCAGCCATCAATACCGCCACCACCATCAAAATCGGAGCTAATTCCAACATGGTCAATGCCAATGAGTTTGACTAAATAATCTATATGATCGGCTAAATCGGAAACATTAACGGGCGGCGTATTCTTTCTTATTTCAACCATCCTAGAATCGCTTTCTGCTTTTTTACGTACTTTTTTAAGCTTTTCAAAAAAGTCTTCAAAGGAAGCATCACTCATCGTGGCAAAAGTACTTGGGTTAGGTAAAATAATGCCCATTTCTTTTGCAATGGTATCATATAGAGGTTTTATAGCATCTTTATAGGCTTGGTCTTTTTCGGTATTTAAATAACTGCTAAAAGCAACCGTTTGAATAACGCCATCATTTTCAGCTAAAAGTTTAAGTTGTTCGTCATCTAAATTTCTACTACTGTTACACAATGCTCTAGCAGCTGAATGTGAGGCAATTATCGGCGCTTTGCTCAGATTAATCATATCCAAAAATGATTCTCTTGACGGATGCGAAACATCAACCATAATGCCCAATTTATTCATTTCTATTAAAGCACTTTTTCCTAAATCTGACAAGCCATGATACAACCATATACTGTCTTTTTCACCGGTATTAGAATCGCAAAACTGACTGTGACCATTATGAGATAAGGACATATAACGCGCACCTAAATTGTAGAATTTTTTAATATTAGAAAGGTCTAAACCCAATGAATAGGCATTTTCAACGGCAATCATTGCAACTTTTTTATCGGCTTGATGAATGCGTCTCACATCATCTGAAGTAAGTGCCAACTCAATTTTATCGGGTGCATATTTTTCACATAAACGATGAATGGCTTCAAATTTTTCCATAGCATTTTTATAGGCTTCGGCATAACCTTCGGCATCAAGTGTGCTTTGGCCTGTATAAACCACAAGCCACGAAACATCTAAACCACCTGCTTCCATTTTAGGAATATTGACTTGCGTATCAATATTGGTAGCGTAATTTATTGAATCTGTAAAATTTTTAACACTAATATCATTATGCGTATCCATCGTAATAACTTTATTGTGAATGATATGCGCTTTTTTTATTAAATCGGAATCGGACATGTTTTTTTGATTTGAATTTTGACAAGAAATTAATGCTAAAGTCAGCGTCATACAGCTAAAAGCGAATTTAGAGTTCATTTTTGTAGGTTTTAATAGGGGTAAATATAGAAAATAAATTTATATGTGACCCTTAAAAAGATGACAACAAATCTGTTAAAGATATCTTTTGTATATTTGAAGCAGTATCTAAATTTATACAATATGAAAAAGATTATCTGTAGTTTGTTTATCAGTCTGTTTTTTATAGGATTACAGGCACAAATGGCACAGCCAGATCGCTACGAAACAAAGAAAGGAAATTTAAATATCCAACCCTTATTTCATGCGAGTTTATCGATGACTTGGAATAGTAAAACCATTTATGTAGATCCGAGTGGTATTGAAAATTTTGATGTTAATTACGCTAAAGCGGATGTGGTTTTTATAACAGATATTCACGGTGATCATTTAAATATCAAATCATTAAAGTCTATTATCACACCAAAAACAATTATCATTTTACCTTTAGCGGCAAAATTAAAACTAGCCTCCGAAGCGCTGCCAAACAAATTAATTGTTATGAGAAATGGCGAAAAGAATCAGTTGCTTGGAATTAAAATTCAAGCCATTGCCATGTATAATTTGCCTATAACTGCTGATGCAAAACATATTAAAGGTAGGGGAAATGGCTATGTTTTAAATTTTGGCGGTAAGTGTGTTTATATATCCGGCGATACTGCTGATATTGAAGAAATGCGCACTTTAAAAAATATTGATATTGCCTTTGTTTGTATGAATTTGCCTTATACGATGACCGTAGAACAAGCGGCGAGTGCTGTTTTAGATTTTAAACCAAAAATAGTTTATCCGTTTCATTATAGGGGCAATGCCGGATTTAGTGCTATTGACCAATTTAAAGCGCTGGTATCCAATGGAAATAAAAGTATCCAGGTTATTTTAAAAAACTGGTATCCAGATCAAAAGCAATGAAAACAGTTATAAAGCTAGGATTGTTTATAGTTGGATTGTTGCTTTTGATGCTTGTTTTTAAAATGCTTTATATTGGTGGCGTTTTTAAAAGTATTAACAATTTTAATTTAGGAAAAACAGAATATATTTATACTAATATGGCTGGAACAGAAGATATTGATTTTGATTCAAAACATCAATTACTGCTAATTTCTTCAAGCAACCGTTGGGCTAGTATGCTTAAAAATGAAAATAGGATTGACAATATTTATGCTTTAGATGTTAATGATACGCTCAATACCAATCCTAAAAGGATATTAAATACGTTTCGAGGCGAATTTCATCCTCACGGAATCTCAATAGTTCAACAGGATAGTTCGACTTATGTATTTGTGGTAAACCATAATAAAAAGGGCAGTTTTGTTGAGAAATTTTTATTTAAAAATGGTACTCTAATGCATTTAAAAACCTATGAGAACGACTTGATGTTTAGCCCAAATGATGTTGCAGCAGTAACTGATTCAACATTTTATGTAACTAATGACCACGGTTATCGAAGTAAATTTAAACAAACCTTAGAAAATTATTTGCAATTACCTAAAAGCTATTTACTTTATTTTGATGGAACAAATTATAAAAAAGTAGTTAGTGGCTTAAAATATGCCAACGGTGTGAATTTATCAAATGATAAAAGTGAGGTTTATCTGGCAACTACTACAGGTCAAAAATTATACATCTATACAAAAAGTGCGCAAGGGACTTTAAAATTAAGGCATTACGTCAATACACATACAGGAATTGACAATATAACGGTTGATAGTCAAGGGGATTTGTGGTTGGCAGCTCATCCTAAATTATTGAAATTTAGCCAGCACGCAAAAGATTCAACAAAAATTTCACCTTCAGAAGTCATAAGAATTCACAAATTGCCAAACGGCATCTATAAACAAGAAAAAATCTATTTGAACAATGGTTTAGAAATTTCAGGTACCAGTGTTGCTTATAAATTTAAAAACTACATTTTTATAGGAGATGTGTTTCAACATAAATTATTAAAAATAAACCTATCCAATTAAATTTTATCCCATGTAACTTAAATATACTAGGCAGGGAGAATTGAAAATACTATTTAACATAATATAAATTATAGCGCATATATAAATATCTAAAATAATGATATTAAATATGATAGTCCATTTTTTAACTCCTATCTACAGTCTATATGATTTTGCAATTTTAAAACGTATTGCTAATTTAAATGAAGGATTAGAATTTTAAATAGGAATTTGTTGACTCAAACAATGGAGCGTTCCAAATCCCCAAATTAAATCAATTGCACTTAGGCCTATTATTTCTCTTGTTTTAAAACATTGGGATAAAATGTTTAATGCCACGCGATCATTGGCATCATTAAAAGTTGGTACTAAAACACACTGATTCAAAATGAGGAAATTAGCATAACTCGCTGGTAAAATTCTCCCTTCAAAAATAAGTTCCTTGGGCATAGGCAAACTTATAATCCTTGGTGTTTCACCATTTTCTAAACGGGCTTGCTTTAATCTTTTTAAATTATCTTGAAGTATTTGATAATTAACACTTTTAATATCATTTTCAACTACTGTTACGATGGTATTTGCGTTAACAAATCGGCATAAATCATCAATATGGCCGTGAGTATCATCACCCAAAATACCGGCTTTTAACCAAATGACATTTGAAACGCCTAAGTATTCTTTAAAAATGCACTCATAATCCGTTTTTGACAGTTCTGCATTCCGCACCTGAACACTTGGATGCAACAAACATTCTTCGGTTGTAATCAAGGTTCCTTTGCCATTTACTTCAATTGCACCACCTTCGAGCGTAACGGGTTTGCCTTTGTATAAAACTTGTGTTATGGGTAATTTAAAAAACCCTGAAACCGCTTTAGGAACATTCTTATCTAGCTGATAATTAGTATATTTTGCCCACCCATTGAAATTAAAATTTAGACACTCAACTGAGTTTTTAGTTTTGATGAAAAGAGGTCCTGAATCACGCATCCAACTCCGATTTGTCTTTTGAATGACAAAAGAAACGTAAGCCAAATTGACATTGGCACTGTTGAGCATCACCGAAACTTTATCTTTAAGTTTTGGACTTGCTACAATTAGAAAAACTTGCTCAAAAAGTGTGATTTTTTTTATAAATTCTACAAACGCCCATTGTATGGCTTGATATTTTCCGGGCCAATCGTTGCCATTATGTGGAAAGCAAAGTAAAATACCTTGTTGTTTTTCCCATTCTGCTGGAAATCTTCTCATTAATCTAAAGCTCTTTTGGTAAGATCATCATATACATCAATGCGTCTATCTCTAAAAAAAGGCCAATTTTGGCGTACATTTTCTTGCAAATCTAAATCAACTTCGGCAATGATTATTTCCTCTTGATTGTGTGAGGCTTGTGCTAAAATTTCACCTTGTGGTCCGGCAATAAATG
>PFPU01000047.1 GCA_002793215.1 Flavobacteriales bacterium CG_4_10_14_0_2_um_filter_35_18 | reverse complement strand
CGGGACCTTGTAGTGCCGAGTCGGAAGCCCAAGTCTTAGAAATCGCACACCAATTAAAGAAAACAGATGCCACCGTTTTTAGAGCGGGAATTTGGAAACCTAGAACACGCCCGGGAGGTTTTGAAGGGCATGGCGTTAAAGCACTTCCGTGGATACAAAAAGTAAAGCAAGAAACCGGTTTGCTCACAACCATTGAAATTGGCAACGCACAACACGCCAAATTAGCCTTAGAATTCGATATCGATATTCTGTGGATTGGCGCGCGAACCACTGTAAATCCGTTTGTAGTTCAAGAAATTGCCGATGCGCTTAGAGGAACCGATAAAATTGTGCTCATCAAAAATCCAATTAATCCCGATTATGCTTTATGGATGGGCGCTGTAGAGCGTTTTTATGAAGCGGGCATCACTAAATTGGGCGTCATTCACCGCGGCTTTTCCTCTTACGAAAAAGACAAATACCGCAATTCACCAAAATGGCAAATTCCGATAGATTTAAAACACGACTATCCAAATATGCCAATTATTTGCGACCCTTCGCATATTACGGGACGCAGAGATTTGATTTTTGAAGTCTCTCAAACCGCCCTCGATTTGAATTTTGACGGTTTAATGATTGAAACCCATTGCCATCCCGATGAGGCTTGGAGCGATGCTTCCCAACAAATCACACCCACAACGCTCGCCCAAATTACCAAAGATTTACGCGTGCGCAAACTCGATTCAGGGGATCTTAATTACATCGATAAATTAAGCGATTACCGAAGTCAAATAAACTTTTTAGACAATCAATTAATTGAATTGCTAGGACAGCGAATGCAAGTTGCAGATAAAATTGGCACGGTTAAAAAAGAAAATAACGTGGCGGTTTTACAAAATAAACGCTGGGGCGAAATCATCCAAAATATGCTAGAAAAGGGCGATAAAAATGGATTAAGCAACAACTTTATTGACCAAATTTTTAAAGCCATCCATCAAGAATCAATTGATCGTCAAGAAATGATAATGAAAGGCGAATAAATCCTATCTTTGTGATATGGCAAATTTGAGACATATTTTAGTTGTACGACTTTCGGCAATAGGTGATATTGCTATGTTAGTCCCCGTTTTACAAACATTTACAAAAACATACCCTCATGTTAAAATTACGGTGCTTTCGCGTCCATTTGTGAAGCCCTTTTTCGAAAACATGCCTAACGTATCCTTTTTTGCGGCCGACGTTAACGGCATCCATAAAGGAATTAGAGGTATTTATAAACTTTATAAAACGCTCAAAGACTTTCATTTTGACGCTATTGCGGATATGCATAATGTCATCCGAACTAAAATATTGCGTTCTTATTTTAGATTTTATGACCTTAAAATGGTTAAAATTGACAAGGGAAGAAAGGATAAAAGGGCCTTAACACGACCCGAAAACAAAGTTTTTAAACCACTTGAAAGAACCCACCAACGCTATGCCGATGTGTTCGAAAAATTAGGTTATCCCATAGATTTATACACCCATAAATTCCCCGAAAGAGCACCGGTATCTGAAAAGGTTTCGGCTTTTTTAAAGCGACATGACATTGATTTAAAACGCCATACCCTTATTGGAATAGCTCCTTTTGCGCATTACAACTCAAAATCTTATCCACTAGATTTGATGAAAGAGGTGATTTTAACACTCGCCAAACAACCGAATCTAAAATTGTTGATTTTTGGCGGTGGCCGAAAGGAACTCACGCTGGTTAAAAACATGATTGAAGGCATTGATAACGCTTCAAATGTGATTGGTAGAATTCCTTTTAAGGAAGAGTTAAACCTCATTGCGCAACTTAAATTAATGGTGAGTATGGATTCGGCTAACTCGCATTTAGCAGCAATGCTCAATGTTAAAACCGTAACCCTGTGGGGCGCAACACATCCTTATGCCGGATTTTTACCCTTTAGGCATCCGCTAAGCTCTTGTTTAATACCCGATTTAGTGAAATATCCAAAATTGCCGAGTTCAGTTTACGGAAATGTGGTTGTTAAAGGTTATGAAGATTGTATGCGCAGCATTTTACCGCAAACCGTAGTGGCAAAAGTTTTAGAAAATTTAAAATAGACCTATGAATAATTTCGAGTTTTATAACCCCGTAAAAATGATTTTCGGCAAAGACCAACTTTTTAAATTAGCCGACGAAATCCCTAATAATGCCAAAATATTAATGACTTATGGGGGCGGAAGTATTAAAAAAAATGGCATTTACAACCAAGTTAAAAAAGCACTCCAAAAATTTGAGGTCCTTGAATTTGGTGGCATTGAAGCAAATCCACATTTTGAAACGCTTGTCAAAGCAGTTGATTTAGCTAAGCACGAAAAAATCAATTTTATTTTAGCCGTGGGTGGCGGTTCAGTCATTGACGGCACCAAATTTATTGCCGCCGCCATAAGCTTTGAGGGCGCTGATTCTTGGGATATCTTGTCTAAAAATATTAAAGTAACTAAGGCCATTCCTTTTGGCTGTGTGTTGACTTTGCCGGCTACGGGTTCAGAGATGAATTCGGGAGGCGTTATTACTAAAGTAGCAAGCCAAGAAAAAATGGTTTTTGGAAGTCCGGTGCTATTTCCAAAATTTTCATTTAACGACCCGCAAGTCATCACAAGTTTACCCAAACGACAATTGCAAAATGGGGTAGTAGATGCTTTTACGCATGTTATGGAGCAATACCTGACTTATAATTCAGGAGCGCTTTTACAAGACCGCATGGCCGAAGGGGTTTTGCAAACGTTAGTAGAAATTGGCGCAAAAGTCATTGAAAATCCATCTGATTATAAACGGGCTTCTAATTTTATGTGGTGCTGCACCATGGCGCTCAATGGATTGTTGAGCAAAGGCGTTCCAACCGATTGGGCCACGCACATGATTGGCCATGAGCTTACGGCACTTTACGGATTAGACCACGCACAATCACTGGCGGTAATCGGTCCGAATTTATATACCGTAATGAAAGTAGATAAACACGATAAACTGGTTCAATATGGCAAGCGCGTATGGAATTTAACGGGTTCTGATGCGCTTATCGCCGAAAAGGCTATTGAAAAAACGAGCGACTTTTTTAAATCGTTAGGAGTTAAAACCAAACTTTCGGAATATACAAAGGATTATAATGAGACCGCTTCTTTTATTACCAAACGTTTTAAAGCCCGTGGCTGGCTCGGTTTAGGTGAGCATCAACACATTACTTTAGAAAAGGTAAAAGAAATTGTGGAAATGAGTTATTAGCGATAACTTTGTATAAAATCTTTCAAAAATGACCATCCATAACTTAGACACTCAAAATTCAATACTTTTAAAGTTTATTTCAGAAATTAGAGACGCTAATATACAAAAAGATAAATTGCGCTTTAGACGAAATATTGAGCGTATTGGTGAGCTATTAGGCTATGAACTCAGCAAAGAACTCATTTACCAAAATCAATCAATTAAAACCCCACTGGGCACAAAAGTGGTTCCGCTTTTTAAAAATGACCTTGTGATTTGCTCTATTTTAAGAGCCGGTTTGCCTTTGCACCAAGGCTTGTTAAATTATTTTGACGATGCCGAAAATGCCTTTATATCTGCTTATCGCAAACACCTCAATCACACTGATAAATTTGAAATTGTGGTTGAATATTTGGCTTCGCCAAGTCTTGAAAATAAAACCCTTTTGCTTGCCGACCCTATGCTGGCGACTGGTCGATCAATGGTTAGTGTTTATGAAGATTTAAAAAAGTTAGGCACTCCAAAACAAATTCACATCATTTCAGTTATCGGTGCGCTTGAAGGGATAAACTACATTAAAGATAAATTTCCAAAAAACACCCATTTATGGATAGCCACTGTTGATGATACCTTAAATGCAAAGGGTTACATTGTTCCGGGCTTAGGTGATGCAGGCGACTTGTCTTATGGTTTAAAATTGTAGAGATAACCACTCAAAACCAGGGCGATAAATATAAAAACGAAGGCCTCTTTTCGCCATTTTACCGTAATGGTTTGCAAATAATTAGCCAAAATAATACCGGTTGGAAAAATTAAATAAACGGCATTATAGATGGTAAAACGCATTCCAAAAAAAAGCAACAAACCAGCCGTTATAAAATGTACAAAAATCAAACGCCAAAGCCCCCTAAATTCATTGTTATAATTGCTTGTCTTTGCCGTACAAATCATAAAATTAATCAAACCGATAAGGAAAACAATTCCGATATAAATTGACAAGGGAATTTGATAAAATAGCTCCAAATTGAAATTCATTTTATAGTAAAAGACACTGTAAAAAATACTAAAATCGGCAATGCTTAAGCTGTAAATATAAATTAAAAAGTAAGGCGTTATAAAACCGAAAAGGGGAATAAAAAGAAAGTTCCAATAAGTGCGCTTAAAAAGAAAAATGGCACTATAAATCAACAGTATAAACAAGCCACTTTCCTGAAAAAACACACTCGAAACGCCTATTAAAAGCGCGCTATCAAATAGTTTTTCTTTGATATTTTGATTGATTCGAAGGCTATAAATGCGTTTAAAAGCTAAGGCTAAAACAACTTGAATAACTAAAAGTTTTGTAAGGATTAAGGCGGGATAAAACAAGGCAAAAAGCAGGCAAAAATATAAGATACTGTAATGATTTGTGTAGGTTAATCGGTTAGTTTCAACCATAAAATAATATAAGGTGATTAAGAGAATAACCAAGGCTAAATCAGCGCTTTTTAAAAGCCAAAAAGCGTAGGAAACCGAATTATA
>PFPU01000024.1 GCA_002793215.1 Flavobacteriales bacterium CG_4_10_14_0_2_um_filter_35_18 | reverse complement strand
GATACAAAAGATAAAACACCTCAAGCCAACGAGAAACCCCTTGCAAAACTCACCGAAGTAGATGCTTTAACTATGGTTTCCGAAATTTATGACACCTATCAAAATTCAGAGGAATTTCTTGTAAAAGGACTTTTTTATCCCGCTAATTTTTTAAGTCAGGATTTTAATTTATGGAATGCTGAGGGCGCTAATTACAAGACCTTTAACATCCCAACCGATAATAATAATATCAATAAGTATTGGATTTTATCCTACGATGGCATTATTAAAGCCAATAAAGCCCTTGCAACACTAAACACCTTGGCTTCCGATAAAACCATTGCCCCCGAGCTTGCCGCCCAATTAAAAGCGGAATGCTATTTTAACAGGGGTTTATTCTATTTTTTGTTAGCCGAAAATTTTGGAAATGTACCAATTGTAAACAATACTTTAAATACCGAACCTATAAGTGAGCCAAATGCCAGTCAAGAGGCGGTATTTAAATACGCCGCAGCCGATTTTGAAAAAGCACAAACCGATTTACCCTATGTTTATAAAGATACCATCGATATTGGAAAGGCAACAAAAGGTGCCGCCCTTGCCTATTTGGGAGCATCTTATATGTGGCTAAAAGATTATGATAAAGCCATTGTGGCATTTAAAAAACTAGATGGTCATTATGAGTTGATGACCAATTTTTTAGACATTCACGCCTTTAAACATCAAAATAATAAAGAATCCATATTCGAAATTCAATTCAAGAGTAATGATAATTTGGGTTGGGGGCGCGATAATTATTCAACTTTTATTCAATCATTTGCCTTGCCTAATGAAGTGGGAGGCGCGGGCTTGGCGTATGTAAATTCCAGTTTTATTAAAACCTTTGAACCCAATGACCAGCGATTAAAGGCTACCGTAATTGCAAAAGGACAAACGCATCCCGATACGAGCATTCACCTTTCAACTTATAACAGTGTTCAAGAAAAATACCACGGCATGAACACATTAGGAACTCAAAAAAAACCTTGGCTTGGTGATGATGGAACCCGCTCTGGCTATTATGGTGTAAAAACTTGGCGCGCGCCAGATCCAAACGCTTCGGCTTCGGCAATTTTTAGCAAAGCAAATGTTATTTTATTGAGATACGGACAAGTTTTATTAGATTTAGCAAGCTGCTACTACAAAACAGGTGCTCTTGATGAGGCGCAACAAACCCTAAACAAAGTTAGAAAAAGAGCGGGTTTAAAGGCGGTATTTCCTTCGGATATGATGCCTGCTTTATTAAATGAATACCGCCATGAACTGGCAGGAGAATATTCACTTTGGTATGTTTTGCGACGTTCTGGTAATCACATTGATTATATAAAATCAAATTTTAATATCACCATCCCCAAAGGACATGATTTATTGCCAATGCCACAAGAACAATTGCGTTTAAATAAAAACCTAAAACAAAATTTTGGGTATTAATTTTTAGGATTTAAACACCTTTTTTACATACTTAAAAGCTTATGCAATCTCAATAAAATCAAAAGGTTCAGCCAATTGACTGAACCTTTTTTAATTAACCTTAGACTCATGAGATAGTCAGTTAATCAAATCGAAATTTTAACCTAGTTTCCACACTTCATGTTTTAATTTCAATTTATTTAGTTTATAGTTCTCTCACCCAAATGTTGCGATAACTCACACCACTAAAATCACCGTGGTCTTGTAATTTTATGGGCGCTGGGCCGTGTGCTGTATTTTTTGGCCAACCAATATATTCGGTGGTTCCCAATAATTCAAAATGATCTTGAATTAAAACGCCATTGTGTAAAACCGTTATGGTAGCCGATTTTGTTTTAAGCCCCTGAGCATCAAATTCTGGTGCATGAAAAATAACATCATAGGCATTCCATTCGCCGGAAGGTACCGATGCTTTTGCTAACGGAATTGCTTGTTTATAGAGTGAGCCCACTTGTCCGTTTACATAGGTATCGTTGTCATTATTATCTAAAACCTGAATTTCATACCTGTTTTGTAAATAAACACCACTATTTGCGCGGTGTTGACCCGATTCTTTTACAGGCACAGGCGAGCGCCATTCAATGTGCAGTTGCACATCGCCAAAATTTCGTTTGGTTTGAATGTCGCCAGTTTTATCGTTCACTGTCATACTGCCATCTTTATTGATTGTCCAGTTAGCAGGGGTTGAATCTTTTGCGCTTATCCATTCATCAAGGTTTTTACCATTAAACAACACAATGGCATCAGAGGGAACTTTGTTGCTGTCAATGCTAACAACTTTTGGTTTTGGCTCCCAAATTTCGGTAGCTTCGGGCGTGGTGGGTTCTTGTGCAACTTCCTCTTTTTGAGGCACAATATCGGTTTTAGGCATTTGCTTTTTGCATCCAACAGTGATGATGAGCAATAATCCTAGTAAAACAGTTTTTGTCATAATTTATAAATTTAGAGTCCTAATATTTTTTTTAATTGTTGTTTATCAACCGTAGCGCCGGCAAAATCGTCAAAGGTTTTTTGAGTAGCTTCAATGATATGGTTTTTAATAAATGGTGCGCCTTCTTGAGCCCCTTGCTCCGGACTTTTAATGCAGCATTCCCATTCCATCACTGCCCAAACATCACAAGCATATTGGGTTAATTTTGAAAAGATACTTTTAAAATCAATTTGCCCATCGCCTAAAGAGCGGTAACGACCGGCGCGATCTATCCAATCGTTATAACCTCCAAAAGCGCCTTTTTTTCCTGTCGGATTAAATTCAGAATCTTTAACGTGAAAGGCTTTGATAAATTCGTGATAAAAATCAATGTACTGTAAATAGTCGAGTTGTTGCAAAACAAAATGAGAAGGGTCGTATAAAATGTTGACGCGTTTGTGGTTATTGGTGGCTTTTAAAAAGCGCTCAAAGGTATCGCCGTCGTGCAAGTCTTCGCCAGGATGAACTTCATAACAAAGGTCAATGCCATTTTCATCAAAAACATTTAAAATGGGCAGCCAGCGGTTTGCCAATTCTTTAAAACCCATTTCAACCAAACCGGCAGGACGCTGTGGCCAAGGATGCATGGTGTGCCATAGCAAAGCGCCTGAAAAAGTAACATGAACCTTTAAACCTAAATTTTTACTTGCAAGTGCTGCATTTTTTAATTGTGTAATCGCCCACTGCGTGCGTGCTTTTGGATTATTTTTTAAGTTATTGGGCGCAAAATTATCAAACATCGTATCATAAGCTGGATTTACAGCTACCAATTGCCCTTGAAGATGGGTAGATAATTCGGTTATTTCTAAACCATAAGCCCCAATTTTACCTTTTAATTCATCGCAATACGTTTGGCTAGTGGCTGCTTTATCTAAATCGATGAGTCGGTGTTCCCAAGTTGGAATTTGAATGCCAATATAGCCTAAATCACGTGCCCATTTGCAAATGCCATCCAAGGAATTAAATGGCGCTTTTTCATCCATAAACTGGGCTAAAAACACGGCAGGACCTTTAATTGTTTTCATCGTTAATTGTTATCTAATGTTACCCAAATATTTCCTTTTTGATGCGATTCTATCGCTTTTTCAATAAAATAGACGCCCCTAGCACCATCAATTATGGTTGGAAATTCGCCCTCATTGTAGGGTTCTTTTTTAATGGCTTTTGCAATGCCTTTATAGATGTTTCCCATAGAATCGAAGATGCCTTCGGGGTGACCTGGAGGTAATTTTGTGCCTTCGCGTGATAAATCGCTATTATAAATATGACCAGGTTTTAGTAGGTTTATAGGATTGCCATCTTTTAAAAGTGTAAGGTAATTTGGATTTTCTTGTTGCCATTTTAAGCCAGCTTGTTCTCCGTAAATTTGAACGGTAAAATTATTTTCTTCGCCCGTTGCTATTTGGCTGGCACGGATCACGCCTTTTACATTTTTTCCACATCTAATTAATAGGGTTCCGTCAATATCCATTTGATTATCATCATACAGGTAATTCAAATCGGCTAAAAGCGTTTGCACTTTTAGGCCTGTAACATATTCAATCATATCAAATGCATGGGTTCCAATATCGCCAATACAGCAACTAATTCCCGATTTTTCGGGATTTAAACGCCACGTATTTGCGCGTTTTTCTTTGTCGTGAATTATGGGATTAATCCAACCTTGATAATATTGAACATCTATTTTTTGGACTTTGCCAATTGCGCCACTCAAAATCATTTCACGCATTTGGCGCACCATTGGATAGCCCGTATAAGTATAGGTTACCGCAAAAATAGTGTTTGTTTTTTCAAGGATGTCTTTTAATATTTTAGCTTCATTATAAGAGGTGGTCATTGGTTTTTCGCAGATGACATTAAAACCATTTTCTAAGAGTTTTTTTGCCATAGAAAAATGTAAGAAATTTGGCGTTAGGATTGATACAACCTGCATTCTTTCATTGAGGGGAAGCTTTAATTCTTCTATAATTAAGGTGTCGAAATCAATATAAACACGATTTGTTGGCAATCCAATTTTTTGAACAAAGCCAATATTTTCTTCCCAAATTGGATTAAAAACGCCTCCAACAATTTGAAATTGATCAAACATTGATGAAGCCACTCTGTGCAAAACGCCGATGAGCGAATCGCCACCACCTCCTAAAATACCCAATCTAATTTTTGTACTCATTGTTAATTTTTATAGGCTATTTTTTCATCTTTAAATAAAAGTGCAAATAGCATCATTACCACCGCCGCAAAAGCTGCCGGGAATAACCAAATATGTTGCCAATCGTGTGTATTTTCTGAAACTAAATACCCATCGGAAATCATTCCCGCAACTTTAAATCCTACTAACATGCCTACGCCATAAGTTGCCAGCGTAATGAGGCCTTGAGCGGCGCTTTTTACTTGGTCGCCCGCTTTAGAATTGGTATAAATTTGACCTGAAACAAAAAAGAAATCGTAGCACAATCCGTGAAGGGCAATGCCCAACAACAACATAAAACTCAAGTCGCCTGCATGGCCATAAGCAAATAAGACATATCTTAAAGCCCAAGAAAGCATGCCAAACAAGAGGGTTTTCTTAAATCCAAAACGCTTAAAAAATACGGGCAAAAGCAACATGAACAAAACCTCGGAAGCTTGTCCAATAGTCATTTTTCCCGTAGGATTTGTCATCCCAATTTCAGTTAAAAACGGATTGGCATTTTGATAATAAAAAGCCAACGGAATACAAATTAAAATTGAGGCTAAAAAAAACACCAAAAAGTTGCGGTCTTTTAATAATTTAAGGGCATCTAATCCCAATATATCCGAAAGTTTTACCTTAGAATCTTTATTGGCTGTGGGAGGTGTTTTTGGTAAGCTAAAACTAAAAATTCCCAAAATACCCGAGGCAATAGCCGTCATCAAAAAGGTGTTTTGCAATAAGCCATTCTTTATATTTTCGGCGGCGTCCCAGTGAAATAAAAAACTGATGGCAAGGCCTGCAACAATCCAACCTATGGTTCCCCAAACGCGAATGAATGAAAATTCCTTTTCGGGATCTTTCATTTGGTTAAACGAAACCGAATTAACCAAAGCCAAGGTGGGCATATAGGTAATCATATAGCCCAAAACATAAGGATAGAATACCTGAAACGTGCTTGCTTGCGCCATTTGATACATCAAAATAGCGCCTAAGAGGTGTAAAATACCAAGTATTTTTTCGGCATTAAAAAACCGATCGGCAATTAAACCTATCACAAAGGGTGCAATAATAGCGCCCCAACTTTGGGTTGAAAAAGCCATGCCTGTTTCGGCTCCATTTGCCTGTAAATTGCTTCCTAAAAAAGTACCTAGCGTTACAAACCAACCGCCCCAAATAAAAAATTCGAGGAACATCATGAGCGATAGTTTAAATTGAACTGTTTTATTCATCTGTGTTTTATTTGATTAATGAAGTGCTTGAGCGGCTTTTAAAACTAAATTTTTTGTGGCAATAATTCCCTCATCTTCGCTTAAACGGCTGCCTTCATATTCAATTCCGATAAATCCTTTATAGCCACCATCTTTTACAATTTGAAGCATTTTATAATAATCGATAAGCGTTTCATTGCCCTCTTTATCAAAATCATACGATTTGGCGCTAACGGCTTTGGCAAAAGGCATCATTTTTTCAACACCCTCATAGCGATTGTATTCTTCAACACATTTTGCACCCCAACGCGCGCCACCTTCGCGTTTTAAACAAAAATTACCAAAATCAGGAAGCACGCCACAATTTTTCAATCCCACCTTTTTTATCACATCTGTAAGTAAATCGGCATTTGAGGAAAAATAACCGTGATTTTCAACAATAACATTTACATTTTTTGCTTTAGCATATTCGGCTAATTGTTTTAAACTTTTAGCTGAAGTGCTTGACCAAATATCAGAATTATCACTGCCAAATAAATTGACACGGATAGAATGGCAACCTAAAAAAGCGCCGGCATCAATCCATTTTTTATGATTCTCTACGGCTTCGTTTCTATCTTTTTCATTTTCTGATGCTAAATCACCTTCATTATCAACCATAATAGTAAGGTTTTGCAAACCATATTTATCACTTTTCATTTTTAAGGTTTTGAGCAAGTTTTGCATAGCCACCTTTGGGTCATTGCCAATTTTAAGGTAATTTGTGTAAAGTTGGCTCACGTATTCTAAGCCTTCAAAGCCCATATCATGAGCCTTTTGAGCAAAATCTATGGGGTCTAAAGTTTTATCTTCAACAATAGCCTTATGAACTGACCATTCGGCTAAAGACAATTTAAAATAAGGTTTTGCTTCTATTGCTTTAGAACTGTTTTTGCGACTTGTTTTAAATGAAGTTATTATAAACATCACGCCTATAATAATCAAGCTTATTTTAATAAATTTAGACATACTTAAATAAATTTTAGTTTCTATAAATTAAGTAAATTAATTTTTAATTTGAGTGCTTTTTAAATTCAAATTAAACGAAACCGTTTTCGTTATATTACTAAAAAAACAAACAAGCTCTTTCAATAAAGTTATTTAATTTAACAACTTTAAAATATAATTATCATTATTGAACGTGTTAACAAAGATAAGCAATGTAATTAAGGGCTTTTTAAATACTTCTAACTAAAATAAAAAATATGAATTCATCAAAAAATTATGATGCCATTGTTATCGGAACAGGTATTAGCGGTGGTTGGGCAGCCAAAGAACTCTGCGAAAAAGGTTTAAAAACTTTGGTATTAGAACGTGGACGTATGGTTGAACATATTAAAGATTATCCCACCATGAATATGGACCCTTGGGACTTTAAATTTAAAGGGCAACAAACCCAAGAAGAAGCGCAACACCAGTTAAAACAAGCCCGAACGGGTTATGTTACTAACAAAGCTCACAGCCATTTTTTTATAGATGATTTAAAACACCCTTATAATGAAACCAAACGCTTTGACTGGATTAGAGGCTATCAAGTTGGTGGACGGTCGTTGGTTTGGGGCCGTCAAAGTTACCGCTGGAGCGATTTAGATTTTGAGGGCAACCAAAAAGATGGCATTGCCGTAGATTGGCCTATCCGCTATAAAGATGTTGCACCTTGGTATGACTATGTTGAAGAATACATTGGCGTAAGTGGCGAAAAATTAGGATTGCCTCAATTGCCAGATGGGGTTTTTGAACCGCCAATGGAGCTGACTTGCGTTGAAGAACACCTTAAAAAAAATATTGCCGAAAATTATAAAGACCGCGTGCTAACCATTGGACGCACCGCCCATATTACAAGCGATAAACCTCACGAAGGTCGTTCAAAATGCCAATTTCGTGATCGTTGTATGCGTGGCTGTCCTTATGGCGGTTATTTTAGCAGCAATTCTTGCACTTTGCCTGCCGCTTATAAAACCGAGAATATGACCCTAAGACCTAATGCCATCGTTGCAGAAATTATTTATGATGACAAATTAAAACGCGCTACTGGAGTTAAGGTCATTGATTCCGAAACTAAAGAAGTGCTCATCTTTAATGCCAAAATTATCTTTTGCTGTGCTTCGGCCATAGCATCGGCATCTATTTTATTACAATCAAAATCGGACCGTTTTCCAAATGGATTAGGAAATGATTCCGGCGAATTAGGGCACAACCTTATGGACCATCATTTTAAAGCCGGTGCTACGGCAAAATTTGACGGTTTTGATGATCAATATTACAAGGGTCGCCGCGCAAATGGCATTTACATTCCGCGCTTTCAAAACTTAGGCGATGGAGCAACCAAACAAAAATTTTTAAGAGGATATGGCTATCAAGGCGGTGGCGGCCGGGGTAATGTATCAGAATTTATTGCCGAAGCCGGTTATGGAACCGATTTAAAAATCGGAATTTTAAAACCAGGCGGTTGGGGAATGACCCTTATGGGATTTGGTGAATGCTTGCCTTATCACGATAATAAAATGACCTTAGATTATGAAAAATTAGACGAATGGGGTTTGCCTACCATTACCTTTGATGCCGAATGGAAAGAAAACGAATGGGAAATGCGCAAAGATATGATTGCCCAAGCAGAGGCTATGCTAGAAAAAGCAGGTTTTAAAGATATTAAACCTATGGATGAACCTGGTGCACCCGGATTGGGGATTCACGAAATGGGAACCGCCAGGATGGGACGCGACCCAAAAACATCGGTGTTGAACGAAAACAATCAAATTCACGCTTGCAAAAATGTTTATGTAACCGATGGTGCTTGTATGACTTCGGCAGCTTGTGTAAATCCATCGTTAACTTATATGGCGCTCACCGCTAGAGCCGCTGCGCACGCCGCAAAAGAAATTAAAAACATTAAAGCCTAACTTATGGAACGTAGAGACGTATTAAAAGGACTCGGATTATCACTCGGATTTGTAGTTGTTAGCCCCTCATTAATTAGCTTGTTGCAAAGTTGTAACAGAACGCCAACCCTCAATTGGCAACCTGCTTTTTTTGACAAAAATCAAATTGTTGTATTAACTAATTTGGTGGATTTAATTTTGCCAAAAACAGCCGATTCTCCTGGCGCACTTGATGTAAATGTGCCTCAGTTTATTGACGCTTATGCTAAAGAAGTCGCTAATGCCGAAGCTCAAAAGAATTTTACCGATGGTTTAACAGCCATTCTAAAAGAACTTGACAAATCGGTTGCCAATTTAAAAACTACCGATTATGACGGCCTTCTAAAAAAGTATTTTAAAGCTACTGCCCAAGCGCAAGAAGCTTTTAAAAATAACCCTTCCGAAGTTTTGGTTTTAAATTCTTTAACAACCTTGCGAAGTATGAGTATTTGGGCCTATAAAACAAGTGAAGAAGTTGGCGAAAAAGTCTTAGCTTATAATCCGATTCCCGGCGAATATAAGGGCTGCCTTACTTTACAGGAAGCCTCTGGAGGAAAAGCCTGGAGTTTATAATTCTCATTTATGAAAACCTTCGCGCTTTTTTTGGGGACTTGTTTGAGCTTACTGCTAGTTGGTTACCAACCGGAATTGACAAATCAATCGAAAAAAAATCAGTGGCAATCACTCTTTAATGGCAAAGATTTAAACAATTGGGTGGTTAAAATTAAAGGCTATGAGGCTGGTGTAAATGCTCATAACACCTTTAGAGCCGAAAATGGTGTGCTAAAAGTTTCTTACTCAGCATACGATTCTTTTAACAACCAGTTCGGACATATCTTTTACAAAAAGCCCTTTAAAAGTTATCTTTTGCGATTAGATTATCGCTTTGTAGGCGCACAAGCAATTGGTGGCCAGTCATGGGCTACAAAAAACAGTGGCATCATGATTTTTTCACAAGCGCCCGAAACAATGGCTTTAAACCAAGAATTCCCCGTATCGGTTGAAGTCCAATTATTGGGCGGTTTATCCGATGGCAAACCTAGACCCACCGGCAATGTTTGCACCCCAGGGACCGATATTGTGATGAATGACCAAATAATAACTACCCATTGCATAAATTCTACCTCAAAAACCTTTTATGATGAACAATGGATTCACGCCGAGGTAGAAGTACATAGCGATTCACTTATCATCCATCGTATCAACGGCGTAGAGGTGATGCGTTATAGCAAACCCCAAATTGGAGGCGACTATAATACCTTTAAAAATCGCGATGGCGAGGCGCTTAAAAGTGGCTACATTTGCTTGCAAAGTGAAAGTCATCCCATCGAATTTAAAAAAATAGAAATTAAGGAATTAGCCCCTTAATTCGAATAAATCCTAAACTCATGACTTCAATAAACCATCTTGGACGACGCGCATTCATCAAAAATTCGACCTTAGCCTTTGCGGGAATAAGCATCATTCCACGGCACGTTTTAGGAAGGGGCTTTATCGCACCAAGCGACCAACTAAATGTTGCCGTAATTGGCGGTGGCGGAAAGGGTTATTCTGATTTGATAAATGTTTGGAACAAAGGAGCGTCTAATATTGCCGCCATTTGTGATGTAGATTGGCAACGCGCCGGAAAGGCTTTTGAGCAATTTCCAAAAGCTAAAAAATTTAAAGATTACCGCAAGCTATTAGCAGAGGTAAAAGATATTGATGCCCTTACCATTTCAACACCCGACCATACCCATGCCGTAATTGCCATGGCAGCCATGAAAATGGGTAAGCATGTTTATGTTCAAAAACCCTTGACTCACGATATTTACGAAGCCCGTGAGTTAACAAAAGCCGCCAATTATTATAAAGTGGTTACTCAAATGGGAAATCAAGGAGCTTCGGGCGACGGGGTTAAACAGATGCAAAAATGGTTTGACGAAGGAAAAATAGGAACTGTAAATAAAGTTGATGTTTGGACAAACCGGCCTGTTTGGCCACAAGGCATTTCAACACCAACCGAAAAACCAACCATGCCCGAGGGTTTAGATTGGGACACATGGATTGGCCCTTCTAAAATGGTAGATTATCACCCGCTTTACCACCCTTTTAAATGGCGCGGCTGGTGGAATTTTGGAACTGGCGCTTTAGGCGATATGGGATGTCACCTAATTGACCCACCCTTTCGCGTTTTAGGTTTAGGCTATCCCACCGAAGTTGAAAGTAGCGTTGGCGCTGTTTATACCAAAGATTGGATACCTGAATATTTGCCAGAATCTTGTCCTCCTTCTTCAAGAACGCAGTTAAAATTTCCAGCATCGGCAAAGAACAAAACTGAAGTTATCATGACTTGGACCGATGGTGGTTTAAGACCTTTTCATCCCGAACTCATTCCCGCCGATCATTTTATTGGTGATGAAGATGGCTCTAATGGCGTGATGCTTTTTGGCGAAAAAGGCATAATGACTAGTGGCACTTATGGCCGCATTCCAAAAATATATTTTAACGATGGAACTGTTTTGGTTTCAGATAACACCAAATTAAATACCCTTCCTGAAAACGGACATCAAATGGCTTGGGTGGCCGCTTGCAAAGAGGGTTTTGGCAAAAAAGAACACCGCGCTTTAACGTCTTCATTTGATTTTTCGGGACCTTTAACAGAGGCTGTCCTAATGGGAAATTTGGCTATTAGAAGCTACCTAATTAGAAGGGAACTAAAGCCTAACAACTTTGAATATCCCGGAAGAAAAAAACTTTTGTGGGATGGTGTTGCAATGAAAATCACTAATTTTGATGCGGCCAATCAATTTGTAAAACGCGATTATCGCGAAGGCTGGCAACTTTAAATTAACGCCAAGCTTTTTGAAGCATTTGCAAACTATCGTTGTTAATACCAATTAGATAATAGTCCTGATTTTTGAGGTTAATTTTTTTGATAGACCGCGCCGGACCTGAAATATTAAAGCTTTTATTTATTTTAATAGACGTATAAAAATTACCTTTTTTATCGTTTAGCAATAAAATGCCGTGCGAAGCATCTTGGCGACTTAATTGCGTATTGACTTCATATAAATTTCCGGCTACTAAAACATCTTGATAAGTATCGTCATTAAAATCGGCTACTAGCATGGTTTGAATGCTTGACCATTGTAACATATCAGGCAGTTGATGTTCCTTAAATTTTCCATTTCCTAAATTTTCAATATAACAACTCGATAAATTATACACTTGACGTTTTTGTGCCTTTTTGAGTTGTGATTTGCTAAAAATGCTATTGAAATCAACTTTAGCAAAATCGGAATAGCTTTTAAATTGCTGGTTTAAAGCAGGTATTTGATTAAATAAAGCGTCGCGCGTAGCAAACAAGGTTTCTGTTCCTTGATATTGATAAGTCATGAGTGCTTCTTGTTTTCCATTTTGGTCAAAATCGGTGAGGTATAAATTGAGCGGCTCTTTAAGCGAAGCCTTGAGCAAGCTATTTTCACCCCAATTGCCAGCCAAAAAATCAAAGTCGCCATCTTTATCAAAATCGGCTAAAGCCAAATGATTCCATAAGCCCTGTGTTTCCTCAAGATTGTTATTAGTTTGCAATTTAAATTTCGTTCCTTTTTCATTTAATAAAATACTTATTGGCATCCAATGGCCTACTAAAATGAGGTCTATAAAGCCGTCTTTATTAATATCAATCCATTCTGCATCTTGAATCATTCCCATATTTTGGAGTGCCTTGGCGGATGAATTTGTTACATCTATAAAATGATTGTAGCCATCATTTTTTAACAGATAACTTTTAGGAACTTCGCCGTAATGTTGCGATTTAGAATTGCTGCCGATAAATAAATCAACAAAACCATCCTTGTTAAAATCGGCAGCTTTAACCACTGAGGCATTGAGTTGAATGCCCGCAAACGCCTCTTTTTGTTTTATAAATTGCCCATTACTATTGAGGTATAAACGCGGTTCTAGATTTTCGCCAGACTGAAATTCGTCGCCACCGCTGACGATAATTAAATCTAAATCATCATCATTATCTACATCTGCAAAAATATTATCGGCATCTTCTTTATGGATGTCTTTATCTAAATCGGCTTGCAAGCTCAATGAAAATAGGCCTTGTTTATTTTGAAGAAATAAACTTGTTTTTTGCTGCTTAGATCCGCCTATTAACACATCATCAAAGCCATTATTATCTACATCGGCTACAGCTAAGTGAGGCCCTAAATTAGAAAGCATAAAAGGGATAGTAGGCTCACGTTCAAATCCGTAAGACGGAAAATCAAATTGTTTGTATTTTATTTTAGAAGCCGAATTAATTAAAATCGCCGGGGCAATTGGCGCACTTTTATCAGTTATTATGGGTTTAGCATCAGCAATATTTAAGGTCAAAGTTTGATTGGTTTTAATATTTTTTAAAACTTGAATTTGATGATTTGGCCAAATAACTATAAGAGAATCAATTGATTTAATGGTATCAAAACCAAAATGCAATTCGGGCACAACAGCCGATAAATAACCGCGTGTGGTATAGTTTTCGGCAAGCTGCCATTGACCTTTGGCAAAGCAGCTTACTTTAGCGCCAATACCTTTTGTGTTGCTTTTTGAGCCATTGAAGCGTATTTTTAAGTAATTTTTGGTAGGTGCATTGTTTTTATATAGGGCGCTAGGTTCATTGAGATTGTTAACTACCAAATCTAAATCGCCATCGTTATCTAAATCGGCATAAACCGCGCCATTGCTAAAACTAGGTTTGGTTTTGAGCCAAACATCTTTCATATCTGTAAAATTGAGATTGCCATTATTTTTGAACAGATAGTTAGGCGTGCCGACTTTTGGGATTTTTTGAATCAAGAACATATCATCGGAAGTCATCCCTTTATTGATGCGACGTTGGTAATCTTTATCAGAAATAAAATTGATAAAATCCATATCATTAGTAGCGCCATAAATGCCGTTACTTATAAAAATATCTTTTTGACCATCGTTGTCAAAATCGGCAAATAAACTTGCCCAACTCCATTCGGTAGCTGCAATGCCAGCTTTGAAACCAATTTCACTAAAGTTGCCATTTTGCAAATTAACATGCAGGGTGTTTTGCATGTATTGCGGTGCATAACCGTTATTTAAAAATTGTTTATAATATTCGTATTCATATTCAGCCCCCGAAGCAGTGTAAGTCATCCTATTTTCAGAGAGCATATCTACCGATAAAATATCGGTAAAGCCGTCATTGTTAAAATCGGCAATATCATTGCCCATAGAAAAGTGAGTGGTGTGCCCTAATTTGGTAAAATCCTGAGAAATTTGTTCTTTAAAAGTACCGTTTTTTTGGTTGATATAGAGGTAATCGTTTTCAAAAAAATCGTTACCAACATAAATATCAGGCCAACCGTCGTTATTGATATCGCTTATGGCAAGGCCTAAACCGTAACCCGTTAAACTACTAAAAATGCCTGCTTGTTGCGTAACCTCAACAAAGTGCCCGCCGTCATTGCGCATCAATTTATCACCGGCAGGCGCATCGGCAACATTGCGATTAAATCGGCCGTAAGTTCCACTGGGATGCACAGACTGATTTTTCATTAAAAAAACATCTAAATCACCATCTAAATCATAATCAAAAAAAGCCGCTTGGTTTGAATAGGATGAAAAATTAAGCCCGTATTTTTTAGCCTCATCTTTAAAAAAAGGAATGCCATTTGCATTTAAACCTTGATTGATATAGAGTTGGTTTTCGCCTTTAAATAATTTACTATTAGCAACTTGACAAACATAAATATCCATCCATCCATCGCCATTAACATCGGCAACTGTAACACCGCTCGACCAGCCTTTTTCTCCTTCAAGTTTAGCTTGTTTGGTTACATCTTCAAATTTAAAGTCGCCTTTATTTAAGTAAAATTTATTTTCGGTTTGGTTGCCAATAAAATATAAATCGGTTAAGCCATCATTATTAAAATCGGCAGCAGCCACACCTGCGCCGTTATAATAATAGAGGTAAGTTAGGATATTTAACTGCGGAGTATCTTGAAGTTTGTTAACAAATAAAACGCCCGTTTCGCTTGTAGTCATTTCTTGCATCAGCACATTTTTTGTTTGTTTTGTTGTACAAGCATTGAAAAAAAAGAGCAATGATAAAAGTGCCGAACCGTATTTCATATAAGCCTTAAAATTTTTGGTAATTTACTAAAAAAAAAGCCCTTTTTGCAAAGGACTTTTTTCAAACTTAATTAATTCAACTAAATATTAATATCCTGTATTTTGTGTTAAATTAGGATTAGATAATAAAGCAGTAGAAGGAATAGGGAATAATGCTCTAAAAGGTTCAGAAGCTTCTTTTAAGCCCCAAGCATCGGCATATTTACCAAAACGAATTAAATCGTTTCTTCTCCAAAACTCTTTATATAACTCACGACCTCTTTCATCTAGCATGCTTTGTTCGGTAATTGAGCTTAAGGCAGTGGCAGATCTAACAGATCTAAGGTTATTAACCATACCAAGCGCAGTTTCACCAGAAGTACCTCCACGCAAAATTGCTTCGGCTTTCATTAAATAGGCATCGGCATATCTAAATACAATTTCATGATTTGCAAATTCACCATTTTCGGGGTGGTATTTAATCATTCTAATGCCATGACGTTCGTTGTTACCAACTAAGCCTGGGAAATCTTTAGTAAATACCAAAGGTGCACCTGCTCTATCGGTTAAAGCAACACCTTGGGCGTTATATTGTTGACCAAATAAAAATCCAAAACCAACACCAAAATGACTACCATCACTAGGAACATAGCCACGACGTTCTTCTTGGCCGCTACCTAGTGCATTTGATGAGGCACTACCTTCAAATTTATCGTAAAAATCGGCTAAAGTAGAGAAGCCATTCCAGCCACCACCTGTGTTACCTGGAGTTCCTTGAAAGTAATGTAAGCCATCCCACATTCTGTTACCTACGCCCGTTTCGGCATACCAAATAGTTTCGGAGTTATTTTCGGGTTTAAAGATGTCAAAATAGCCTGTTTTTAAACCAAAACCATCAGCTGTAATAGCGTCAACAAAATTAACCACTTTAGTCATATCGGCTGCATCGGCAGAAGCATTTCCTAAATAAATATGTTTGTTTAGATAAAGTTTTGCTAATAAATAATTAGCGGTAGCTTTTGAGGCTCTTTTTGTATCGCCAGCTGAACTTGTAGTTGGTAAAGCAGCAAGTGCTTCGGTTAAATCTTTATCAACTTGTGCAAAAGCTTCGGCTCTTGACAAAACGGTTGGATTAACAGAAGGGCCTTCATCAGGTGTTCTAGTTGGAACTTGTCCATACATATCCATTACCCAAAACATAGCAAAAGCTCTTAAAAATTTAGCTTCGGCAACTACTTGAGGAGCAGCGGCGCTACGTGAATCGATAATCAAACCGGCGTTAAAAATAGTTTGATTTAAGGCATTCCAAGTGTCTAAAACTTGACTGTGAATTGGCGACCAGTTATGAGCATGTAAATCTCTCCAAACACCATTATCACCCCAGTCAGTTCCACGGGTTGGCACTACCAACTCGTCGGTTGTAACTTCGTTAAGGGCAAACAAGTTTGCTTGATTACCTATTTGACCATATATACCATTGTAAAGGTCATTCAATGCAGCTCCAGGATTTGTTACGCCAGTAAATGAGCCAGACGAATCTCCAGCAAATACTGAATCTGTTGGGCTAATGTTCAAATCTGTACAAGAAACAGCAAACATCAACATCGCAGTAGCGAATAAGAATTGTTTTTTTAAATTATTGTTTTTCATAATATAAGTATTTTTAGAATGTTGCATTTAAACCAAAGGTATAAGTTCTTGGCGTTGGGAATGAAGTGTAGTCAACACCTAATGAAGGCACGTTGTTAAGTACATTTGAGGTATTTACTTCAGGATCTAATCCACTGTAAGAAGTGATTACAAATAAATTTTGACCAGTTACTGAAAATCTCAAAGATTTTAAATGACTCTCTTCACGTAATTTAAAGTTATAACCAATGGTTAAGTTTTGTAATCTCAAGAAATCGCCTTTTTCTAAAAATCTGGTTGAAACGTCGGGTGCGTTATTGCTAGCTTCACCACTTGTCAAAACGTCACGAGTTACGTTTCGGGCATTGCCAATACTACCTGCGGTAAAAAATGCATTAGCGGTATTGTTATAGATGTAATGACCATATTGACCGGTTAAAGATACTGAAGCGTCCCAGTTTTTATACTTGTAAGTTGAGGTAATACCTAAATTAACTTTAGGGATGGCGCTTTTGTTTACAAATTTTTGAACGTCACCAATTTGTTGTCCATTGGCATCATAGCCTTGAAAATCTCTTAAAAAGAATGAAAATAAGGGTTGACCTTCTGCTAACAATTGAGCAAATGCGCCAGATAAACCTTGTCCAAATATTTGACCAAAAGGAATTTGACCAGCAAAATTCTTAACTTCATTGTCATTATAAGCAATATTAAAGCCTACATTCCAATTGGTTTCGTCTCCTTTTATTACATCATAATTTAGAGCGAATTCAACACCTTGATTGATGATATCTGCATCAACATTAGTAAAGAAAAATGGCTGAGGTGAAGGTTGTGCGGCAGTAGTTTGTAATAAGAAATCTTTAGTGTCTTTATGATAATAATCTAAAGTACCGTTTAAACGATCGTTATTAAATCCAAAATCAATACCTACGTTCACTTGATTTGTTTGTTCCCATTTTAAATCTGGGTTTGCAAATGAAACCACCGAAGTACCTGGAGGGTTAATGTTACCGCCATTATCAATTCCAATACCTGAGAAACGTTCTCTTCTAATAAAATTACCATAACCAACCCCATCTTGGTTTCCTGTAATACCCCACCCTATACGCATTTTTAGGGTAGAAAAAGCATCTGAAACAAAATCTTCATCACCTAATTGCCAAGCAAAGGCTGCTGAAGGAAAGTAACCGTATTGATTTTTAGGTCCAAATTTTGAAGAACCATCTGCTCTAATGGTAGCGGTAAACAAATATTTATCGGCAATAGAATAATTTACACGACCAAAAAACGATTGTAATTCATCGGTATTATTAAAAGTATCTCCTGCAATTGACGCAACCGTTAAACCTGAAGGCGCTGCAAGGTTATCCGTAACAATAGCGGGGAATAAACGGTTTACAAATAAGCCATCGGCATCATAGCCATATTGTTGAAAACTACCTGTAATACCCGATTGAATTTTACCGGCTGATGATTTTAAATTATCAACCATAGCATCTAAATTATTAGTGCTAAAGCCCCAACCAGTAACATTTCTACCTTTATTTTTGAATTCTTGATAAGAGAAACCGGCTAAAGCGGTTAATTTTGAATTGGCAAAATCTTTTTTGTAGTTTAACGTAAATTCTAATAATTGTGATTTTACGTTGATATTATTAACAGAACCACGTCCATTGCCTCCGGTACCATTAGAGAAACCACTTATTAATGAAGAGATTGCTGAGCCTCTAAATGATTGTGAGTCATCATTTCCAAGGGTAATTTTAGCATTTAAATCTTTAGTAAAATCATAATCGGCCGTAAAATTTAACAAAGAGCGGTTAGTATTTGTTTTACTTTGAATGTAAGCTAACATTTGAGATGGGTTTAAGTTTGAACCACCTGGAACAAAATCAACGGCTGAACTCCAAGTTGGGTTAGCTGAATAAGCTGCTCCAAGTAAATCGCCTTGAAAACCGGCGTTATCACTGATAGAAGGTGAATCGTCGTTAACTCTTGACAATGTTAATTGCAAGTTTAATTTTAATTTATCTTTCATCAAGCGATGAGATAAATTTAAACGACCGGTAATTCTTTCTAATTCTGAGTTTTCAATAATTCCTTGAATGGTTCCATAACCTACTGATGCTCTTACAGAGCCTTTATCATAGCTACGAGCATAAGAGAAATTCTGTTCTTGTGAAATAGCTGTTCTCAAAACAACATCTTGCCAATCGGTATTAAATCCTTTATCTTGAGCGGCAGCATCTCCACCAAATTGTGTTACGGCCGATAAGAAATCAGTTGCATTTAATAAATCATATCTTTCGGCTGCTTTTGCAGTACTTACAGATGATGAAAACTCAAATTGGTCACCTACTTTTCCTTTACCATCTTTAGTAGTAATGATAATTACACCATTGGCTCCTCTTGAACCATAAATAGCGGTAGCAGAAGCGTCTTTTAAGATGCTGATACTTTTAATATCACTTGGGTTTAAAAAGTTTAGTGGGTTTTTTGCGGCGCTAGATCCAAATCCATTGTCGCTACCACCAGGTGTTGTTCCACCTCCTGGTAATGGCACACCATCAACCACAAAAAGTGGGTTGTTATTAGAACGTACTGAAGAAGTACCGCGTATTCTTATATTAATACCCGCTCCTGGTTCGCCACTTGATTGTGTAATTTGCACACCAGCCGATTTACCTTGTAATAATTGTTCTGGAGAAACAACAGAACCTTTATTAAAGTCTTCTGAATTAACGGCATCAACAGCGCCTGTTGCATCTTTTTTGGTAGTGCTACCATAACCAATAATCACAACTTCATTTAAAGTTTGTGATTCGGCATCCATCACTACATTAATTGTAGCTTGACCAGTGTAGCTAACTTCTTTACTCTTATAACCCAAATAACTAAAAACAATAACGTCGTTTTGTTTTAGTTTGGACAAAGTGTATTTTCCGTCAAAGTCGGTAGTTGTGCCATTGTCTGTGCCTTTTACTGCCACATTTACTCCTGGAAGGGGTCCTGAAGTTTCAGTAACTGTTCCAGTTACTGTTTGTGCCATCATTACACCACCAAAAAGCATCGATACCAAAAATAAAAATTTTTTAAGTACAAATTTTTTCATGTTTTACAAATTTTAGTGTATTAATAAAGATTAAAATAGGTTAAATTGTTTGCCGTCTAATAA
>PFPU01000098.1 GCA_002793215.1 Flavobacteriales bacterium CG_4_10_14_0_2_um_filter_35_18 | reverse complement strand
AGATGTGATGGTATATGCAGCCTATTTAACAGCAAAAAAACCAGCAAGTAAAGTATTTGGTATGGCAGGTATTTTAGATACCGCACGTTACCGAGCTTTTTTAGCAACCGAACTTGATTGTTCTCCAAAAGACATTCAAGCCGTATTGATGGGGGGCCATGGCGATACAATGGTTCCACTGCCACGTTACACAACTGTTGGGGGCATTCCCATTACCGATTTATTGCCTATGAAACGCATCGACGAAATTGTTGAACGCACAAAATCTGGTGGAGGTGAAATTGTAAACCTTTTAGGAACATCGGCTTGGTATGCACCAGGCGCAGCCGCTGCTCAAATGGTTGAAGCCATTATAAAAGACCAAAAACGCATCTTTCCAGTTTGCGCCATGTTAAACGGCGAATATGGTATGGAAAATATCGCCTTAGGGGTTCCTGTTAAATTAGGTAAAAACGGTATCGAAAAAATTATAGAACTCAAATTAAATAAGGAAGAAAAAGCTTTGTTAGAAGGCTCTGCTACTCATGTGAGAGAGGTTATGAAAGCTTTAGATACCTTAAAGATATTTTAAATTTAAAAGTTATCTAACTTAAAATGCTATGCCGAAAGGCGTAGCATTTTTTTGATTAATAGCCTTTTATAATTTTGAAACTTGCGTTTTAGCCGAAAAAAACTCGGTCATAATCTCATCAACAATCATTGCTGCGGGCAGAATTTTATGTATCAATCCAGCTACCTGACCAATTTCGAGTTCACCCTCCTTTAAATCACCTTCAAACATACCTCTTTTTGAGCGCGCGCGTCCTAAAAAAAATTGCAATTCTTCGGGGGAGGCGTTTTTTTTATACAATTCCTGAACCTGATAGTAGAACTCATTTTTTATCAATCTTACAGGCATCAACTCTTTTAAGGTCAATTCCGTTCCGCCATCGGGCGTATTTATCACTATATTTTTAAAATTTTGATGTGCCGATGATTCTACACTCGCCACAAAACGACTGCCAATTTGAACACCATCTGCACCAAGCACCATCGCCGCTAACATGCCTCGACCAGTTGCAATGCCCCCTGCGGCAATCAACGGAATTGATAATTGTTCTTTTACCATCGGAATTAAGGTAAAAGTGGTGGTTTCTTCGCGACCATTATGGCCGCCGGCTTCAAAACCTTCGGCAACAACTGCATCAACACCGGCTTCTTGTGATTTTAAAGCAAATTTTACACTGCTCACCACATGGGCCACTTTGATACCGTTATCCTGAAATTGTTTGGTTAAAAGTTTGGGATTTCCGGCCGAAGTGAAAACAATTTTAACACCTTCGTCAATAATAATTTTTACAATTTTTTCTAAATCGGGATAAAATAGCGGAATGTTCACACCAAAAGGTTTATCGGTTGCGTGTTTGCATTTTTGAATGTGTTCTTGCAAAACATCGGGGTACATTGATCCTGCACCAATCAAGCCCAAACCACCGGCATTGCTAACCGCAGAAGCTAATTTATAACCACTTACCCAAACCATCCCAGCCTGAATGAGGGGATATTTGATACCAAATAACTTTGTAATTGTACCCTCCATTTATTGCTTAATCAATTTGAAAGTTTGATGTTGGTTTTCGGTGTTTAAATCAATCACATACATGCCTTGCGCTAAAAATGACAAATTAATAGACTCTAAATGCTTCCTATTTTTTTGATAAACTGTTTTTCCTAAAATATCCATAATTTTTACCTTAACGGAGGTGGCCATTGGCGCAATTATATAGATATTTTCTTTTACAGGATTTGGATAAAAACCCAATGTTTTTAGGCGGTGTTCTTGAACATCAAGTGTGGTAAAAGCCGATTGAAAATTTGGGATGCCATAGCCTAATTGGGCTGTTGGTGAAGCAAATAAACTGCCACTATTTTTAATAGCTTCGGTAATTTGTAAATTGGTTGCATTTGGGTGTGCTTGCCATAAGCAAGCTACCATACCGGCCATGATAGGCGAGGCAAAGGAAGTGCCATTACCGGCAGATACAATACCCGAGTTGTTAATTAAAATTGAAGAAATGCCCATTGCGTCAACATCGGGTTTTATTCTGTTGTCAAAGGTTGGGCCAAAAGAGCTAAAATTTGCGGCAACTTGGCTAGCATTTACCGCGCCAATGCTCAATACCGAAGGCGCATCGGCAGGAGCTGAAATATAATGCCAAGTTGAGCTACCTTCATTTCCGGCGGCATTAACAACTATCATCCCACGCGAAAAGGCAATTTCAGCACCTCTTGAAATAAAAGTTGTAGCACCATTCATATCCGCGTAAGCGTAATCGTAATTTGGATTGTCAAAAGTGGAATAGCCCAATGAAGTATTGAGCACGTCAACGCCCAAACTATCGGCGCGTTCGGCGGCTTCAACCCAAAGGCTTTCCTCTAAAGGAGACTCTTGGTTATTGTCTTCGGAAATAAATAAATAATAGCTCGCATCGGGTGCTGTGCCCACCAAACTGCCATCTACAAATCCAGCCATAGTTGATAAAACGGATGCGCCATGCGAATTGCCCGTATAAAAATTATTTGAATGATTTACAAAATCGTAGCCACCTAAAATCTGGTTGTTATCGCGCAAGCGTTTAAAACCATCAAAAGTGTTTACGCCTGGAAATCCGGCGTCAATTACGGCGATAACCATTCCCAATCCTGTGTAATTTTGCTGATGCAGATAATCGCCGTGGAGCATATTAATTTGAGTTGAAGAAGAACCGTAATTAAAATTTGTGCCTACTTTTTCAAATTTTGAGTTCTTTTTTACGGCTTCGGAACGCAATCCTTTAAAGGCAATATTTTTATTGGCAAATTGAATGGAGGTGACAAAACTCAAATTTACTTTTAGTGCTTTTATGTTGGCTTCGGCACCAAAAACATGAACAGCATTTAACCATCTTGATTTTGCTTTAACTTCAATTCCGACGGCGTTTTTAACCTGATTGACATAGTTTAAATCGATGGGAATATCTTTTGTATCTAGGGTAATATTTTGTTTTAAACGTCTATTTAATGAGCGTTGCGTAAGCATAGTCAAAGGATTTGCAAGGTAGGTATTGCCATTTGGTTTGTCGGCAAAATAGACCCACGCATCTTCTTGTGAAAAGGAGTGGATTGAAACCAATAAAAGTAATAAAAGTAAAAAAGGCTTCATCTTAAACTTTAGTTTACAAAATTTGTGGTAAACTTACGAAATTACACCCGAACCTACCAATTCATCTTCTAAATACCAAGCGACAAACTGTCCTTCGGTAATGGCAGATTGTGGTTGGCTAAATTCAACATATAAACCCGCTTCAAATTGATACAAAACGGCTTCTTGCAAGGGTTGGCGGTAGCGAATGCGCGCCAAGGTTTTTAAAGTTTCGCCTACTTTTAGGGCCAAATCGGGTCGCACCCAATGCAATTCGGCATTTGAAACAAAAAGGGCTTTTCGGAATAATCCAGGGTGATTTTTACCTTCACCTGTATAAATGATATTGGTGTTGATATCAGTTGCAATTACAAATAAAGGTTCAAGGTTTCCGCCAACATTTAAGCCGCGGCGTTGACCAATGGTAAAATAAAAAGCCCCTTGGTGGTTGCCTACCACTTTGCCATCTTCAATTTTATAATGGTATTTTTCGGATAAATATTTTAACTCCTCGTGTTTTGATTTGAATGTGGGAGGCGTTTGGTGGTAGGTTTCAAAGTTGCGCGGTATTTGAACGATTTGACCTTGTTTGGGTTTAAGTTGCTGTTGCAAAAACTCCGGCAAACGAACTTTGCCAATAAAGCAAAGACCTTGAGAATCTTTTTTTGTGGCGGTTACTAAATGTTGCTGTGCGGCGATGGCGCGTACTTCAGGTTTAAGCAATTCCCCAATAGGGAAGAGAGCTTTTGATAATTGTTGTTGCGATAATTGACATAAAAAATAAGATTGATCTTTATTGCTGTCAGCGCCAGCGATTAATTTGTAAATAGGATTTGTGTCATTTTCAACAATAGCTTTACGGCAATAATGACCCGTTGCTACAAAATCGGCTCCTAAATTGAGGGCGATTTTTAAAAACAAGTCGAATTTTATTTCGCGGTTGCAAAGCACGTCGGGGTTTGGCGTTCTACCCGATTGGTATTCCTTAAACATATAATCTACAATGCGGTCTTTATATTCGGCACTTAAATCGACAACCTGAAAAGGAATTCCCAGTTTTTCGGCAACCAGCATCGCATCATTGCTATCTTCAAGCCACGGACATTCGTTTGATATGGTAACAGAATCATCATGCCAGTTTTTCATAAACAAACCGATAACCTCATAACCCGCTTCTTTTAAAAGATAGGCAGCGACACTAGAATCTACACCTCCCGAAAGTCCAACTACAACCCGTTTCATTTTAAAAAGTTTAAGGAGCAAAGATACAAAATACGCATAAGCTCGGCTGTTTTATGCACAATTTCTAATTTAATTATTCTAAATTTGTCAATCAAAAATTTTACTATGACTATTATTGAAAATAGGCTGGCAGATTTAGCTCAAAAATCAGCTGCATTAGAGCCTAATGAAACCACAAGAAATGAATGGTTAAAGATTCTGCAAAATTATTGTAATAATTATATCAATACGCTGAGCGAACAACCGGCTTTTGTGCAAAAAAATACAATAAACACATCTGATTTACAAATAGATAATGAAAAAAAATCATTTGACAATTTGTTGGAAATATTTACAAAACAAGTGATTGATAATGGTATAAAACCATCTTCGGGAGGGCATGTAGGTTACATCCCCGGAGGCGGT
>PFPU01000119.1 GCA_002793215.1 Flavobacteriales bacterium CG_4_10_14_0_2_um_filter_35_18 | reverse complement strand
ACCTTATAACCTTTCAATTTTTTAAGAGTAACATTAACAATCAAAATATAACAATAAAAACTCTTATTAATTGGACAAATAAAGCAAATCCTTTTCACAGGAACTGCCTATATATTCCTAAAATTATTAGGGGAAATTTCCCCTAATTTTTTTAGCATAAACAAAAATCCCAATTTTAAAAATCAAAACTTGACAATTGTCATAGTTAGTATGAACTAAGTAAAATACTTTTACGTCGTTTTTAACTATTAAAAATTAACTATGAAAGTCGAAACAAAAAAATTGATTTGCGATGCTAATGAAGCAGTTGCAATAATTGCACATAAAACAAATGAAATTTGTGCAATTTATCCAATTACACCAGCATCGCCAATGGGTGAACACGCTGAGGTGTTTAGTGCAAAAGGCTATTTAAATATATGGAATAACGTTCCAAAAATAGTTGAAATGCAAAGCGAGGGTGGTGCTGCCGGTGCGGTGCACGGTTCGTTACAGGCGGGGGCGTTAACTACAACTTTTACGGCATCACAAGGTTTATTATTGATGATTCCAAATATGTATAAAATAGCAGGCGAATTATTGCCAACCGTTATTCATGTTGCTGCAAGAACATTGGCTACACACGCGCTTTCAATCTTTGGTGATCACAGTGATGTTATGGCAGCAAGGCAAACAGGCTTTGCCATGCTTTTTGGAAACTCTGGTCAAGAAGCTCAAGATATGGCGCTAATTTCTCAAGTAGCTACTTTAAAGTCAAGAATTCCGTTTATGAATATTTTTGATGGCTTTAGAACATCACACGAAATATCAAAGATCGACGCCATTTCGGATGAAATTATTAAGGCTATGATGCCCGAAGCAGAAGTTTTAGCTCACCGACAAAGAGGTTTAAATCCCGATACACCCGTATTAAGAGGTTCTTCTCAAAATCCTGATGTATTTTTTCAAGCGAGAGAAGCCGCTAATCGTTTTTATGATGCCGTTCCAAAAATTGTCCAAGATACTATGGATGAATTTTATAATCAAACTGGTCGCGCTTATAAATTATTTGACTATATCGGCGCTAAAGATGCTGACCGTGTGATTATAATTATGGGCTCTGGTGCAGGTGCAGTAGCCGAAGCTATTGAAAAAATGGCGAGCGATGGTGAAAAAGTAGGTGCTTTATTTGTACGCTTATTCCGCCCCTTCTCAATCAGTCATTTTATTGATATGATTCCTAGTTCCGCAACTCATATTGCCGTTTTAGACCGTACCAAAGAACCTGGAAGTATTGGAGATCCTTTATATTTAGATGTTGTTAGTGCTTTTGTTGAGTCGGGTAAACCAATGCCTAAAATCATTGGTGGTAGATATGGTTTATCTTCAAAAGAATTTACTCCAGCAATGGTTAAAGGCATTTATGATGAACTTTCAAAATCAAAACCAAAAAATCATTTTACCATCGGTATTAATGATGATGTAACGCACACCAGTTTAAATTACGATCCTCAATACAGAACTAAAAAAGAAACCATTAACTGTATGTTTTATGGTTTAGGTTCAGATGGTACCGTTGGTGGAAACAAAAACTCTATCAAAATTATCGGTCAAACAACCGACAATTATGTTCAAGGTTATTTTGTATACGACTCTAAAAAAGCAGGTGCACAAACCATTTCTCATCTTAGATTTGGTCCAAAACCAATATTATCATCTTATTTAATTGACACTGCCGATTTTGTGGCTTGTCATCAATTTAACTTTATCAATAAATATGACATCGTTTCAAACTTAAAAAACGAAGGCACTTTTCTATTAAATTCTCCTTATAATAAGGATGAAGTTTGGGATAAATTACCGAAGATATTACAAGAACGAATTCTCGATAAATCAATTAAATTTTATATAATAGATGCCAATAGTGTGGCCCAAGATGCCAAATTAGGAAAACGTGTCAACACCATTTTACAAACTTGTTTTTTTGCAATTTCTGGCGTTTTACCTAAAGATGAAGCCATTAAAAAAATTAAAGAAGCCATTGTAAAATCTTATTCTCACAAAGGAGAAAAAGTTGTTGCAATGAATTTTAAAGCCGTTGATGCTGCCTTAGCCAATTTACATCAAGTAGATTATCCAAATGCCATCACAAATAATCAAGCGCTTTCGCCAGCAATGACAGGAAATGTACCTGAATTTGTTCAAAAAGTTTTAGGATTAATTTTAGAAGGTAAAGGCGATGAATTACCTGTAAGTGCATTCCCTGTAGATGGCACTTTTCCAACGGGCACAACCAAATATCAAAAAATTGGTATTGCCGACTTTATTCCCATTTGGGATGACGAAAATCTTTGTACACAATGTAATAAATGTGTGATGATTTGCCCTCACGCTGCCATTAGATCAAAAGTAATCTCAAATTCTGAATTAAAAAATGCGCCAATAGGCTTAAAACATGTTCCCGCAAAAGGACGTCCATTTAATATTCAAGAAGAGTCATATATTTTGCAAGTATCTCCCGAAGATTGCACTGGATGCGATTTGTGTGTTTCTGTTTGCCCTGCCGAAAGTAAGGAAATACCTGACTTTAAAGCAATTAATATGAGAAACAAACTAGAAAAAGATGTGGTTGCTAATGAAAACTGGAACTATTTTATTGAATTACCAAATTACGACAGAAAAGAATTAGTGATTTCTAATGTAAAAGGTTCTCAATTTTTAGAACCTTTATTTGAGTTCTCTGGTGCTTGCTCTGGCTGTGGTGAAACACCCTACATTAAATTAGTAACCCAACTTTATGGTGATAGTATGATTGTTGCCAATGCCACAGGTTGCTCTTCAATTTACGGCGGTAATTTACCTACAACACCTTATTCTAAAAATAGCGATGGCAGAGGTCCTGCCTGGGCTAATTCACTTTTTGAAGATAACGCAGAATTTGGTTTGGGTATGCGATTAGCACTCACTAAAAAACAAGAACTCGCCTTTGATTTATTGCAATCTGTTGAATTGTTAATAGGTAGCGAAATTGTGGACGCTATTGTTAACAATAAGGAAACAAATGAAACTGAAAAAGCAACTAAAATAGCTGATATTGCTAAATTAAATTTGGCGCTTCAAAATTTAGATGATGCCGATGCTAAAAAATTGCTCGGATTAACTTCTTATCTACGCAAACAATTGGTTTGGATCTTTGGTGGTGATGGTTGGGCTTATGATATTGGCTATGGTGGTTTAGACCACGTTTTAGCTTCAGGCGAAGATGTAAATATTTTGGTTTTAGATACCAATGTTTATTCAAATACAGGTGGTCAAGCCTCTAAATCTACGCCTATTGGCGCAAGTGCTAAGTTTGCAATATCCGGAAAACGCATTCAGCGCAAAGATATTGCTATGCTAGCGATGTCTTATGGCAATGTTTATGTGGCGCAAATAGCTATAGGCGCAAAAGATTTGCAAACGCTTAAAGCTATTGAAGAAGCCGCTGCTTATCCAGGACCTTCAATTATTGTTGCTTATTCTCATTGCGTTGAGCACGGCTACGACTTAAAAGACGGTGCACTACAACAAGAAAAAGCAGTTGATAGTGGATTCTGGCCTTTGTTTAGATTCAATCCTGAAGCAGAAAAAGGAAAGAAATTTAAACTCGATTCTAAAGCACCAAGCATTCCTATACAAGATTTTATGTATAATGAAGCCCGGTTTAACAGAGTTGTGAAAGAAAATCCTGAATTGGCAAAAGACCTCTTGAAACAAGCTCAAGACGGTGTTGATGCTAAATGGGAAAAACTTGAATTATTCCAAAGTATTTAATAATTAACTTTAAGGAGTCCTTTTTAAAAGGACTCCTTTTTTATTTATTGATTTATGAAGACAAATCCAGAATATCTATTATCAAAAGCGCAAAAAAAAATTCAAGAAGCCGAAGATGAATTGATGAAACCAAATGAAGATGTTGTTGCATTTAGCGTTTGTAATCAGTCTAAAATGGCCATTAAAATTTTATTAGAATCTTACCTGATAAAAAATAATTTAAACTTTAACGAACAAGAACCATTGGCTTTATTGTTAGAACGATGTGCCACTTACAACCCTAATTTTAAATCAATTGATTTGTCAAATATGAACTGCCGCAATACCCCAAACAGTCAAAATTATTGTGATGATATTGCCAAAGTGAGCAGTTGTTTAACCGTTGCCAAACAAATTGAAAAGCTTATTGCAAATTAGTTTTTAAAATTTGAGCAACTCAATTAGTTGCTTATCTTTGTTAAAAATAGAAACTAATGAATTACATTTTATATGATGGCGCAGCCCACCAATCATTACTTCCTTTAACTTTTACCAAACCTGTAGCTAATTTAAGAGTTGGCATTTTAACCCTACGTGAAAAATGGGAAAAACTGCTTGGTTCAACTACTTCTACTCAAACGCAAGATTATTTAAAAGCTAAATTTCCATTGATAGAATCGGAGGATAATATCATGATAGACACTTCAGTATTACCAACCGAAACCCTAGTTAAAAAAATTAAAAACCTCAATCCTGGTCAGGCGCTTTTTAAAAATAAAGTTGCCATTGCCTATTACACAAAAAATCCCAAAAAACCTTTTGATTTTAATTCTTATAAACCACTAGAAGTTTTAGATGACCTATTGCAAATAAACCATATTTGCGATTTATTTCGTTTAAACGATATTGCTATAAAACTTGATTTTGAATTACTTACTAAAGGAAGGTGTTCTCAACCCATTCCTGAAACCGTTCATTGCATCAATAAAACACAAATATTTTTAGAAGCCGGCGCAAAAGTTGAAATCGCTGTGTTAAACGCTTCTGATGGTCCTATTTATTTAGCTAAAGATTCCGAAATTATGGAGGGCTGCTTGGTTAGAGGTCCCTTTGCGCTTGGTGAACATTCCGTTTTAAAAATGGGCGCTAAAATTTATGGTGCAACTAGCATTGGACCTTATTGTAAAGTAGGTGGCGAAGTTAATAACGCCATTTTTACGGGCTATTCTAATAAAGCCCACGATGGATTTATAGGAAATTCGGTAATTGGAGAATGGTGTAATTTAGGAGCCGACACCAATAATTCTAACCTCAAAAATAACTACGCCAATGTTAAACTTTGGGATTATGAAAGTGAAAAATTTAAAGATACCGGACTTCAGTTTTGCGGACTTATAATGGGCGACCATTCTAAATGTGGTATAAATACGATGTTTAATACGGGAACCCTTGTTGGCGTGAGCGCTAATATTTTTGGCGGAAATTTTCCTAGAAATTTTATACCTTCCTTTTCTTGGGGTGGCAGTGCCGGATTTACAACCTATCAACTAAATAAGGTTTTTGAAGTAGCCGAAAAAGTGATGTCTAGAAGAGCTATCGAATTTAATAATCAAGATAAATCTATCTTAAAACACGTCTTTGAAATCACTTCGAAATATCGAAATTTTTAATATAAAAAATAGTTGAATTTTAGTTTAGCTGCTTTATAATTAACTTATTTATCTCTTTTATTTTTAATAATCAAACATAAATCCTTGATATTTTATCACATAGAATTCAAAATCAAATTCAAAAGCAACATCGTAATTAACATCATCAATTAAAGTAATCCTATTTAAAAATAGATAATTGAACTCTTTTTTAGGATTAAATCCTACTGGTAAATATTGTTCACAATTAAAATCTAGTGATTCATCTAATACTTCATCTATTAAAACCAGCGACACATGGTCGTTTTTGCTCAAATCGTAGGCCATAAAGTCTTTTGGTAAATAAGCTTTATAATCAAAATCAAAAGGCACATCGGCTTCATCATCTAATAAAATGGCGCTTTCTGGTTTAATAATTTGCGTTTTTTTTTCAATTGTGGTGGCGCTGTAAGAAAATGTTAAACTTAAAACGCTTAATAAAATCAAGGTTATCTTTTTCATAATTTAAGGTTTTAATTAGATATAATAATTTTTATTATAATGCATTACAAATTTGTTTGTTTTATAAATCTATATCAAGGGTAATATTGAGTAATTTTGAAATTACTATCTTTTACTAAAGGCTTTAGTATCAATTTAAAAAATAAAAAAGCAGGTAAACCATAGTTTACCTGCTTTTGAATTAACTAAAACATATAAAGTGCTCTTCAGCTGACGATTCTCATTTAACTAACTGTTATCTTGAACTTTACCAAAATTTTTTTTAATGCAAAAAGGTGGTTTAATAAAAACTTCTTCGTCTATCATTTTGGGTGGGTATAAAAATAATTGGTTAAGTTCCTTTTTAGGATTAAATCCAACAGGTAAATATTGTTTGTGGTCAAAATCGAAGGGTTCATCTTGTTCTTCATCAATTAAAACAAGCGACACAAGGTTGTTTTTGCTTAAATCATAGGCCATAAAATCTTTAGGCAAATAAGATTTGTAATCAAAATCAAAGGGCGAATCGGCTTCTTGTTCTACAACATAATTTTGTAATGCCTTTACTATTTTTTCTTCATTATTGTTATTGCTAAATGCAAATGTTAAACTAAAAATGCTAACTAAACTTAAAACTATTTTTTTCATAATATTTATTTGAATGATTTTATAATAGGACACTTATTTTTGTCTTTTGTAACATTCTAAACAGTGCTTTAATAAATTTTTAACATTTTAATTTAGCTAAAAAAACCACGGAAAAGTAACTTTTAATGGTTGATAGGTGGCAAAAAGTGAAAATTTTAAAAGGGATTATATGTGCTAGATTATTATATCTAGCTTATTTTAATAGAACAATAATGTTCTTTTATAACAATAGCAAGGTATGTATCTTAAAAAACCATACTATATTTTTTAGTCTTACTAAAATTGAGCTTATTTTACCACCGCTAATTGCAAATTGTACCTATTGTAAAAATAAGTTTAGTCTAAATCTAATGACATTATTTTACTGATATTGAATATAGATGGGTTTAGGTGTTAATTTTAATAGTTCTTTGGGCGTAAACATTTCCCAATTATTTTTATTGTCGTTTTTATAAAATAATTTAAAGCCTGTAAACTGCACGGGTTCTCTTTTAATATATCTGAGGTAAGTAGATTTTTTTAAAATCTTATCGCCAAATCCATCCATGTTCATAACAATCTGAACTTCAGGAGTGGTTTTTATATTTTTATAATTGGTTACCATTCCTTGGGTAAATCGGTGAACAACCAACACTTTAGGCGGTAGCTTATTTTTTTTCACCAAGTTTGCTAAAATAGCAATGGCATCATTGATGTCATCTGAATTGAAAGTCCCTATTTTGGTACCCGGTATTTCACCGTTTTTCAATGAAAATTCAGGGTCTATTCCCAAATGAACATTGGGCAGTTTAAGATAAGACTCTAGCGAATTAACTTCATCCTTTACATTGCTGTGTCCAACCTGTATATCTAAAAACACTAAAGCATCAATTGATTTAGCCCAATTTATAATAGTGTCTATTTGATTAAAAGGCATCCGCATTCGGTACAATTTTGCCTTTCCGGGTAAAGATTGCGCTGTAACGGCAATGTAATGTAGAGCGGGAATTACTTTTATAGTGGTGTCGGCAACTTGCCAATTGGCAGCTTCGAATAGTAGTTTTTTAAGCATATCATCTTTTGGCAATTCACCTAAAATTCCCATTCTTTTGGAATACAGATTTCCATAAAAAGCAACAATTCTGTTGTAAGGCAATATTGCCCCTGGCAACGGATATGGGGTTTTTACTGGCCATTTTCCAAGTGTGTCGTTATTAGATAAGGCTAATAGACGATTGTTGTAGTCAACTGTATCAATTAGCAAAACTTTATGTTCTCGGGTAGCTATGGTTTTTAAGGTGTCTTTTTTGCCCTTGTTTAAAATTGAACCCTGTGATTTGATTTTATCACATCCGCTAGCAAAAAACAATATAGAAATGAAAAGAATTAATAGCGGAAATGCAAGGTGCGTTTTTATCATATTGTTTTTATTTAATCGCTTTTTAGGCTTGTAAATCATCAATTTATGCTAACTAAAATCAGAGATTTTTATGCCTAAGTCCTATTTTTTTATTAAAAT
>PFPU01000043.1 GCA_002793215.1 Flavobacteriales bacterium CG_4_10_14_0_2_um_filter_35_18 | reverse complement strand
GATTCAAATTTAACGTCTATGCTCACCTTTTATGCTTATACCGTTTTGGGCATCGACGCCGATTCATTTGCTTTAAAAGGCGGAGATGTTTTTTATAAACAAGCCGAAAATGTGATAAACTTATCTCAGCAAAGTGGCTATTTAGGATGGAATAAAATTGACGGTAATGGCTCGCGCTTTGAGCTTAACGAAAACCTTTTATCGCCTGTATATGTTGAATATCGAAATGCCATGTACCAATACCACCGTGAAGGTTTAGACATTATGTACACCAGTTCCGAGGCAGGAAAAAGTACCATTGCAAATGCTATTTTGCGACTTAAAAAAATTTATGATACCCGTCCTGACGCCTTTATTTTAAGGGTTTTTACCGACGCTAAAGCGGATGAAATTGTTACCATTTTTTCTGAAGGACCCACTTTTGATGTTACAAGCTTAAAGGATGTTTTATTAAAAATTTCGCCTTATAACAATTCTAAGTGGAAAAATATTAAAAATTAGTCTATTTATTTTTTAATTTTTATTTGTGTTCTGTTAGTAATGACTATTTTTACGAGGCAAAAAAAATACGCGTGTGCTCGCATCTTTATCTATAAATAATTTTGTTTTAATAGACGCCCTTCAGATTAAATTTGAAGAAAATTTATCCATTATCACGGGCGAAACAGGGGCAGGAAAGTCTATTTTATTAGGTGCTCTAGGATTAGTATTAGGCGAACGAGCCGACGCTACCAAAATTAAAAATAAGGACCAAAAATGTGTTATTGAAGCGGTTTTTAAAATTAAAAACTTCCCTCTAAAAGCCTTTTTTGAAGCAAATGATTTAGATTATGAAGACGAAACTTTAATAAGACGCGAAATCTTACCCAACGGTAAATCACGCGCTTTTATTAACGATACGCCCATTGGTTTAGGTGCTTTACAAGAGTTGAGTCAGTTTTTAATCGATGTGCATTCTCAACAAGATGCTGCCAAACTAAATGAGTTAACTTACCAATTTCAATTTATTGACAGCTTGGCAAAAACGCATCAAGAACTTTTAATTTATGCCGAAACTTTAAATAATTTAAAGGCTTTAGAAAAAGCTTTGCGGTTGTTAAAAGACACCCAAAATAACAAGCAGTTAGCTTACGAATATAACTGCTTTGTTTTTAATGAACTCTTAAACGCAAATTTAAAAGAGGATGAGTTAGAAGCCTTAGAAGCCTCCATTGAAACCCTTGAACATACCGATTTTATTGGCCAAGCGCTTAGTGAAGCCCAGCTTTTAGCCGAAACCGATGAATTTGGTTTAGTTGAATCACTACAAAAATATAAATCAGCTTTAGAAAGTATTGCACGTTTTGACGCTAATTTTTCCGATCTAGCCAGTCGCATCGGTAGTTTGAAAATTGAATTTGACGATTTGCACCGCGAAGTCCTTAATTATCAAGAGCAAATAAACCTAGATCCTCAAGAATTACAAATCAAACAAGAACGCCTAAACTTGTTAAATTCACTCTTGCAAAAGCATCATGTATCCACAATTCAAGAACTGATTTTAAAAAGAAATGATTTGGTAAACGACATTGAATTGGTAGAAAACGCCGAAGCCGAATTGACTCATCACACGCAGCAAATAAAAAAACTAAATGATGAATTATTGGTGCTAGGTCAAAAAATTCACCAGAAACGAAAAGACATCATTCCAAAATTGCAAAAAGATTTAGAAGCCTATTTGCACCAATTGGGGATGCAAAATGCCCGTTTTTCAATCGGTTTAACCGAAACAAATCAATTATTTAGCAATGGAATTGACCAATTAGATTTTTTGTTTAGCGCCAATCAGGGAGGCGAATTCGGCAAAATGACAAAAGTTGCATCTGGGGGTGAGCGCTCGCGAATTATGTTGGCGCTAAAAGCCATTTTATCAAATTACAGCAATTTGCCAACAATTATTTTTGATGAAATAGATTCGGGTGTTTCGGGTGCAGTTGCCAACACAGTAGGAAGCATTTTACAAAATATGGCAAAAAATATGCAGGTAATCGCCATTTCACATCTACCGCAAATCGCCGCAAAAGGCCTTCATCACTACAAAGTTTATAAAGAAATTTTTGAAAATGATACCGTAACGCACTTAAAATTACTGAACGCCGAAGAACGCATTGTCGAAATTGCCGAAATGTTAGGAGGTAAAACTAAATCAGATTCAGCAATTTTACATGCAAAGACACTATTGCAGTAAAAAACTTTATATTTGTCCAAAAATTAAGAAAATTTAAAACATTACCTATGTACAATCTATTAAAAGGAAAAAGAGGAATTATTTTTGGTGCTTTAGATGCAAATTCTATCGCTTGGAAAACGGCTGAACGCGTTCACGAAGAAGGCGGAACTTTTGTGTTAACCAATGCGCCAATCGCCATGCGAATGGGTACAATTGGTGAATTAGCCTCAAAAACTGGATCTCAAATTGTTCCTGCCGATGCCACTTCAGTCGACGATTTAGAAAATTTAGTTTTAAAATCGATGGAAATTTTAGGCGGCAAAATAGATTTTGTGCTCCATTCAATAGGAATGTCGGTAAACGTGAGAAAAGGCATGCATTACACCGCCGAAAATTATGATTTTACCGCAAAAGGTTGGGATGTTTCGGCATTGTCGTTCCATAAAGTGATGAGTGTTTTATACAAACATCAAGCTATGAATGAGTGGGGTAGCATTGTAGCGCTGACTTATATGGCGGCGCAACGTGTTTTTCCCGATTACAATGACATGGCCGATAATAAAGCTTATTTAGAATCTGTTGCGCGTAGTTTTGGCTACTTTTTTGGTCGCGATTATAAAGTCCGCGTTAACACCATTTCGCAATCACCAACACCAACTACTGCGGGTACAGGCGTTAAAGGCTTTGATGGTTTTTTTGCTTACGCCGATAAAATGTCGCCTTTAGGCAATGCCACCGCTCAAGAATGTGCAGATTATACCGTTTCATTGTTCTCCGATTTAACAAAAAAAGTAACCCTTCAAAATCTTTATCACGACGGTGGTTTTTCGAATATGGGCGTTAGCAACATGGTGATGGATACCTTTATGGAAAATCAATCTGAATAAAGTATCAGGTAGTTGGTATCAGGTATCGCGTGTTAAGATTTGATTTTTTTTGTTTTTTAAAAGTAATTATAATCATTTTAAGCGGTATTAAATAGTATCCAATTCTCAAGGTTATTTGAAAGTTGTTTTTCGAATCTTTTAAACATAAATAAATACATACCTTATTTATAAGCACCCTAAATAGGGTGCTTTTTTATTAAAAATGTGATTAAATACTTGTTTTTCAGTAAAATTATAAATAGCTTTGGAGTTCTAAAATCAATTTACCATGAAAAATACCTACTCAAAATTCTATGAACTTTTCTTTAAAAAGAACCCAAATTTAACAGTAATTTTGTATTCAAACTTATCAAAGATTGTACTGGTTTTTATTTTTTCTATACATATAGGAGGATATACTGGATGGACGCAAAACTACTTATGGGCTGAAAAAATTGGTGGTAGTAACTCTGATAATGTCACCTCTATTGATCTTGATTCCTTTAAAAATATTTATACAACTGGTTTATTTGCAGGAACTGTTGATTTTGATCCTGGACCAAGTACTTTTAACCTTTCAACTTTAAATAATGAGGTTAGCAATCCATTTGTTAGCAAATTGGATGCTTCGGGTAACTTTATTTGGGCTAAGCAGTTTAAGGCGGCTGGAGCTGGCACTGGAGGAAATAGCACTTCTATTAAAGTTGATCAATCGAATAATGTTTATATTATTGGTGAATTTACTGATACTGTTGATTTTGATCCAGGAGTTGGGGTATTTAACCTCACTTCAAATGGAGCGAGAGATATTTTTATTTGCAAACTTGATGAATTTGGTAATTTTATTTGGGCTACAAGTATAGGAGCTGGTTTTGATGATTGGGGATGGGACGCTGCCCTAGACGCCTCTGGCAATTTTTATGTTACTGGAGCTTTTGCTGGGATTGTAGATTTTGATCCAAACATAGGACAATTTAACCTTGATGCTAGTTCTGGCGGTTCCATTTTTGTATTAAAAATAAGTACATTAGGCAACTTTGTATGGGCAAAGCAAATGGGTTCATCGGGTAATGAAGCAAGTAGATCCATCGCCATAGATTCATTTGATAATGTATATACAACGGGTTTTTTTTCGGGGGAAGGTGATTTTAATCCCGGTGTAAATGAGTTTTTTTTAGATACCGCAGTTGGAGGTAGGATTTTTATTAGTAAACTTAATCAATCGGGTGATTTTATATGGGCAAAGCAATTTGGTGGTGGTTTTGGAATTGGTTTATCAATTTCAATAGATGCTTTTGACAATATTTATACCACAGGAAATTTTCAAGGAACTGGTGATTTTGATCCTGGTGCTGGAACATTAGAACTAACGTCAGTTGCAGGTCAAGATATTTTTGTTTCTAAAATTGACGCTTTTGGGAATTTTGTTTGGGCAAAACAATTTGGAGGAATAACAAATTATGATGAAGGTGTGTCAATCACAAACGATACATTTGGAAATGTATATTATACTGGGGGGTTTGGTCAAACAGTCGATTTTGATCCTGGAGTTGGTGTATTTAGCCTTACCTCAGCAGGTGAATCCGATGTTATTATCAGTAAATTAGATGCTTCTGGTAATTTTGTTTGGGCACAACAAATTTCTGGAACAATGTCTAATAGGGGTAATGCCTTGGTTACAGATAATAATAATATTTATACAGTAGGTTCTTTTATAGGTACAGCCAATTTTGACACAGGTTCAGGAGTTTTTAATTTGACTGCTTTAAATGGGTGGACTGATATTTTTATCCATAAAATTAGTTTAAATACTCAACTT
>PFPU01000123.1 GCA_002793215.1 Flavobacteriales bacterium CG_4_10_14_0_2_um_filter_35_18 | reverse complement strand
TTGTTACAAGCTGAGCAATTTTTGCCAATTGTTCCAAAAGCCACTCAAGGCAATACGGCTGTAAACTATATTTTTGAACCAAATCAGGCCGATATTGTAGCCGAGTTGATTCCTAAATCTCTAAAAATCCAATTGTATAAAGCCATTCGAGATTCATTTGCCTCCGAACATGGTGCACGTATGACCGCTATGCATAAAGCGACCGACAATGCAACAGAACTTAGAGATGCTTTAAAATTATCGTATAATAAAGCGCGCCAAGCATCAATTACCAATGAAATTTTAGAAATTGTTGGTGGAGCGGAAGCTTTGAATAATTAGATAATTGAATAATTAGATAATTAGATAATTGGATAATTGGATAATTAGATAATTAGATAATTAGATAATTGGATAATTAGATAATTGGATAATTGGATAATTGGATAATTGGATAATTGGATAATTAGATAATTGGATAATTAGATAATTGGATAATTGGTTAATTGGATAATTGGTTAATTGGTTAATTGGTTAATTGGATAATTGGTTAATTGGTTAATTGGATAATTGGATAATTGGATAATTGGTTAATTGGATAATTGGTTAATTGGTTAATTGGTTAATTGGATAATTGGTTAATTGGATAATTGGATAATTGGATAATTGGATAATTAGATAATTGGATAATTGGATAATTGGATAATTGGATAATTGGATAATTGGTTAATTGGATAATTGGATAATTGGTTAATTGGATAATTAGATAATTGGATAATTAGATAATTGGATTATTAGATAATTGGTTAATTGGTTAATTGGATAATTGGATAATTGGATAATTGGATAATTGGATAATTGGATAATTGGATAATTGGATAATTGGATAATTGGATAATTGGATAATTAGATAATTAGATAATTGGATAATTGGATAATTTATAAAACTCTTTCAGCTTAAATATATTTAACCTCTTGGCAATTTTCCAAGAGGTTTTTTTACTTTTACACAATAGCTTTATTATGAAAATACTTTTACTCGATAGCAATCACCCAATTTTAAAAAGCGGTCTCGAACAGCTTGGTCATCAGTGTGATGAAGATTTTACTAGTTCAAAATCAGTTGTTGAAACTAAAATAAATCAATATCAAGGTTTGGTGATTAGAAGTCGGTTTAACATTGATAAACAATTTATAGACTGCGCTAAAAATCTTAAATTCATTGCGCGTGTTGGCGCGGGACTTGAAAATATTGATTGTGCTTACGCCGATAAAAAAGAAATCAAACTTATCTCTGCTCCCGAAGGAAACCGCAATGCTGTTGGCGAACATGCGCTTGGAATGTTGCTTAATTTGTTAAATCATCTCACCAAAGCCGACCGTGAAGTAAGAAATGGCGTTTGGTTAAGAACTGAAAATCGCGGAACGGAATTAGAAGGCAAGACTATTGGTATTATTGGCTATGGCAATATGGGAAAATCATTTGCTAAAAAATTAAGTGGCTTCGATGTAAAGGTTATCTGTTATGATATTTTACCAAATATTGGTGATGCCTATGCATCACAAGTAAATTTAAAAACCTTTTTTAATGAGTCGGATATTGTGAGTCTTCACACACCCTTAACGGATTTGACTTTAAATATGATCAACGCTGAATTTATTTCAAAGTTCAAAAAACCTTTTTATCTAATCAATACCGCTCGTGGCAAATCGGTTGTTACTGATGATTTGGTAATAGCGCTTGAAAAGGGTCAAATAATTGGTGCTTGTTTAGATGTTTTAGAATATGAAAAAACTTCCTTTGAAAGTCTTTTTAATATAGAAATGCCTACCTCTTTAAGCTATTTGGTTCATTCCGACAAGGTAATTTTAAGTCCTCATATTGCAGGGTGGACGCATGAATCAAATTATAAATTAGCAAAAACTATTGTAGATAAAATTGCCTTAAATTTTAATCAGTAATTAAATATTTTAGCAAATCGGTAGTGCTAATCATACCCACAACTTTGTGTTTTTCGATTACTGGTAAGGCATGAAATTTATTATTTATCATTATTTTAGCCGCTTTTCTAATACTACAATTGGCATGAATTTTAATAGGGTCAGTAACCATTATTTGCTCAACTTGCAATAATTTAAAAACGGTATCATCAATTTCAGATTTATCATCATAAGACTCTCCAAAACTCAATCTTAAAACATCATTATAACTCAAAAGTCCAACCATACTATCATCTTTAACAACGGGTAAATGTCTAATTTTATGAGTTAAAAATAAAAGGCAGGCGTCAGATAAATCAGCATTTATATCAACGGTTACGACATTTCTTGTCATAATTTTAGAAACAGGTTTAGTGACTTTGATATTCATCCTTGCGAAGTTAATGAAATGTAAAATTGCAGTTATTTAACATCATAAAAAATGATATAAATCAGGGTTTTAAAAGATTTTGAAGTGTTAATAAATCACCCCCCTTCAAGATTTGACAACTTTTAAAAAGTTGTCAAATCTGATAAAAAATATTTAAACCATATTAAGCCACGATTTAGTAAAACTTTATTAAATTCGCGACATCAATTTGGCTCCGTAGTTCAACTGAATAGAATATCAGATTTCGGCTCTGAGGGTTGCAGGTTTGAATCCTGCCGGGGTCACAATTCTAAAAAGCTACATCTTAAAGGTGTGGCTTTTTAGGTTTTAATTTACCCTTAGCAACCACTTAAAATAATACATCTAAAAAAACAATACAAACCTATTTTATTCTACTTTTGCGGAATAATATCTCGCAGAATGATTAATCTATTTAAGGTTTTTTCTAATTTAAAAATCCTTTTTAAAATAGTCTTTATCTTAAGTTTTATCGGTCTTTTTGTTTTGATATCAGACTTTGGGTTTAATCAATCAGAACCTATACAAAAGTTAATCAACAGTTATTATTTTATTGTCTTAAGCTTGGGGATTGTTGCAACCTTGTTAAGGTATATCACCCAACTAAAAAACATTCAAACAAAAGTTATTGTATTTGATGGGCTTAGTTTGATTCTAATTGTGTATGTCATTTCAATTCATTTTTTTTCTCAAGAAGCCGTTCACCAGTTGACTTTTTTATACAACGATAATTGGTTGAAGCTTGCAATCCTTTTAACTTTTATCAGAGAATTTGCCGAGCAAAAAATAAACTACAAGCGCACGGCTTTAAATCCCGCTCAATTATTTATTGCTAGTTTTATAAGTATCATCTTATTAGGCTCTTTATTGTTGCTTTTGCCCAATGCAACCTATACAGGAATTTCGTTTATTGATGCACTTTTTACTTCTACTAGTGCTGTTTGTGTAACCGGTCTTATAGTTGTTGACACCGGAAGTTATTTCACCTTGTTTGGGCAAACAATTATTTTATTTCTTATCCAATTAGGCGGTATTGGCATCTTAACCTTTGCGAGCTATTTTAGCTATTTTTTTAAAGGTGGCACCAATTATGAAAATCAATTGGTTTTAAGCGACTTAACAAACTCACAAAAATTAGGCGATGTTTTTTCAACACTTAAAAGCATTTTAGTGATTACTTTTTCAATTGAGCTTGTTGGCGGATTATTTATTTATTCTAGTTTGAATAACAACTTGCTTACAAGTTTTTTTGAACGCCTATTTTTCTCGATTTTTCATTCTATATCAGCATTTTGCAATGCTGGTTTTTCTACCCTTCCCAACAATATCTTTGAAAGTGGATACCAATTTAATTATCCTTTACAAATGTATCTTGTGTTATTATTTGTATTTGGCGGACTTGGTTTTCCTATTGTTTCAAATATTACTAAATATCTAAAATATAAGGTAGTTAACAAATTTTTATATTTTTCTAAAAATAAAAAACAGTATAAGCCTTGGGTGTTAAGTTTGAATAGTAGAATCACTTTAATAACCACGTTTTTATTAATCATTATTGGAACCGCCCTATTTTACATAAGTGAATATAGTAATGTGCTTGCGCCACATCACGGCATTGGCAAATTTATTACGGCATTATTTGGCGCAACCACACCTAGAACTGCTGGATTTAATACGGTTGATATGGCTTCTTTAAATTTTTCGACCATCATTATCATAATTTTTTTAATGTGGGTTGGTGCATCGCCGGCCTCAACTGGTGGTGGTATAAAAACAAGTACTTTAGCGATTGCAACTTTAAATTTATTGAGCTTGGCTAAAGGAAAAACTAGAATTGAGGTTTATAGGAGGGAAATTTCTGATATTTCAGTTAGACGCGCTTTTGCAGTCATTTCATTGTCATTAATTGTTATCGGCTTCGGCATTATGGCCATTTCAATTTTTGACAAAGATAAAGACCTGCTAAGCATCGCTTTTGAATGCTTTTCGGCTTTCAGTACGGTTGGATTAAGTATTGGCATTACAGCACATTTAACCGCCTCAAGCAAATTTATATTGATTATCATTATGTTTATAGGAAGGGTGAGTATGTTGTCTATTTTAATAGCGATATTCAAAAAAGTAAAACATAAAAATTACCGCTATCCAACTGAGGAACTAACCATAAATTAACAAGAAAATACACTCAAAATGAAATATTTAATAATTGGACTTGGAAATTTTGGCGCCTCACTTGCCGAAAAATTAACCACACAAGGCAATGAAGTTATTGGTATTGATACCAGTATGAATAAAGTTGATGCCTTAAAGGAAAAAATTTCACATACCATTTGCATGGATGCTACCGATGAATTTACCGTTTCGGGTTTGCCTTTAAAAGAGACCGATATCGTTATTGTTGCCATTGGCGAAGACCAAGGTGCTAACGTTATGGTAACCGCGTTGTTAAAAAATTTCAATGTAAAACGATTAATTAGCCGTGCTATTAATCCTTTGCACGAAAAGGTGTTAAAAGCACTTGGCGTTGACGAAATTGTACATCCAGAAGAAGAAACTGCCGAGCGTTGGGCAAAAAAACTTTGTTTAACCGGTGTATTAGATTCCTTTGAGTTAAGTGATGATTACAGTATTGTTGAAGTAAACCTCCCCCTTAAATATGTCGGCAAAAAAATATCTGAAATTGATATTCGCAAAAAATTTAGCTTACTTATTTTAACCACTATAAAGAGCACTCAAGTAAAAAATAGTTTTGGAAAAAGTGTTAATGAAACCAAGGTTCAGGGAGTTGTTTCTCCAAATTTGATTCTAGAAAAGGATGATATTTTGGTTGTTTATGGTGCGAATACTGACATTGAACGTTTGCTCAAGAAAAAAATCAGTTAAAATTAGTAGTTATCCCAACAACTGTTTAACCACATTTGAAATAGCTTTGCCATCAGCTTTACCTGCTAATTGTTTACTTGCCAAACCCATAACTTTACCCATATCTTTAATTGAGCTTGCTCCCGATTGTGCAATAATGGCTGCAATAGCGGCTTTTAAAGCTTCTTCACTCATTTGGCTTGGCAAAAACTGGGCAATGATTTCAACTTGTGCCAATTCTGGTTCTGCCAAATCGGTACGGTTTTGTTGGAGGTAAATGGCCGCACTTTCTTTGCGTTGTTTTACAAGTCTTTGTAAAATTGCGAGTTCTTCTGCTTCGTCAACTTCTTTTTGAGTGCCACTCGTTTGCGCTAATAATAAAGCCGACTTTATGGCTCTTAAAGCTTCAAGCGCCACTTTATCTTTAGATTTCATAGCCTCTTTTAAGGCATCCATAACATTTGCTTGTAAACTCATCTCATTTAATTTTAATCCCACAAATATACTTATAAAAAAATTTCCGCCGAAGCGGAAATCTTAAAATACTTGTAATATATTGCCTATTAATATTTAATTTAATCTACGTTATCGTGTAAAAATGAATTGTTAGAGCGCAATTTTGGTTCGTCGTTTTCATCGGTATCTAAACTCATTCTCGAGGCGCTAGCTATGCTTGAAGGCTCATTTTCTGATAAATTTATACCCATGCGTTTGTAGGCAGGTTGCTTTTCAATTTCATCAATATTTTGATTCATTTTAAGTTGATTCGTTCTGTTTTGAAACTGAAAATTAAAAATGGCAAACTTTTTTCGGCGATCTTCAGTTCGTTTGGTGAGTTCCGAAATCTTGATATCAAATGATGAAACCTCACTATTTTCATCTTCAAGTGATTTATTTTTAATTGTTTCGGGTCTAATTTCTAGTTGCATATCCAATTCAGAATCTAATTTAGAAACTGGTTTTTCTATTTTAGGAGCTGGTTTATCAAGGGTATCTTCAATATCTAAATAATCTTCTAAACTAAATATTAAAGGCGTTTCGTCTGTATGAAGTTCTGGTTTAATTTCGTTGTAATCTTCAACTTCAATTTCATTGACATCTTTTACCAACATTGGCTCATCTTCCTCATCTAAATATTGAAAAACTTGCTTTTTTTCGGGTAGTGGAAAATCAAATGTTAAAGCCATCTCTTCTTGCACTTCATCAATAATTGGGTCTTCTTTTTTAGCTACCGATGTAATTACGAATTCTTCAATATTTTCTACAATAACTTCTTGATAATCTACCTCTATCTCATTAAGGTCTTGGGGGGTTTCAATAATGCTAGCCACTTCTTCAATTTGTGTTTTTTCTTCTAGTGCTACTTCATCATCAAACAAGGTATATCTAATAATATCGGGTTCAACAGATTTTACTTCTAATTTGGGTGTTAAATCAAAAATCATTTCTTGCTCATCTTCTAAAGTATGAACAATTTTAATAGCTTCAGAATTGGTAATTTCATGTTGAAGCTCTTTGTTAAAACCGGTAGCAATAATGGTAACTGATATAGATTCGGCTAGCGTGTCATCTTCGCCAACGCCCATAATAATATCAACATTAGATTTAGCTTCAGTTTGTATGTAATCATTTATTTCGCCAATTTCATCAATGGTGATTTCGGCGGATCCTGAAACAATTAGCAACAATACATTTTTGGCACCAATAATTTTATTATCATTTAATAAGGGTGAATCTAAGGCTTTTGATATCGCTACTTGAGCGCGATTTGGTCCAAAAGCAGAAGCCGATCCCATAATTGCCGTTCCACTATTTGACAAAACAGTCTTAGCATCACGCAGGTCAATATTTTGTGTGTAGTGATGGGTTATTACTTCGGCAATACCTCGCGCGGCGGTAGATAAAACCTCATCGGCTTTAGAAAAACCTGCTTTAAAACCCAGATTTCCATAAACTTCGCGGAGTTTATTATTGTTGATAATAACAATTGAATCGACATATTTGCGCAATTTTTCAACCCCATTTTGAGCTTGCAAATTTCGTGTTTTACCTTCAAAACCAAAAGGCATGGTTACAATGGCAACCGTTAACAAATCGAGTTCTTTGGCTAATTTTGCAATAATGGGCGCAGCTCCTGTACCTGTTCCGCCCCCCATACCTACGGTAATAAAAACCATTTTTGCACGAGAATCGAGCATGGTTTTCAATTCTTCAAGACTTTCTAAGGCCGACTGCTCTCCAATTTCTGGATTTGCCCCAGCACCAAGTCCTTCGGTTAATGATACTCCTAACTGAATTTTATTAGGAACAGGGCTGTTTTGAAGTGCTTGAGCATCGGTATTACACACTACAAAGTCAACGCCGCTAATTCCTTTTTTAAACATTTGGTTTACGGCGTTACTACCACCACCGCCTACACCGATTACTTTAATGACATTTGATTGATGTTTTGGCAAATCGAATGCAATGTTATCGAATTCTGAGTTATTCATTGGGTTAGTTTTTATGAGTTGGTTTATATTATTCTGCGTTATCTAAAAAATCTCTGAATTTTTCGCCCCACTTATCAAAAATTGACTTTTTGGGCTCTTTTTTTTCTGTAACTTCTGCTTGTGAAACGGATTCTTGGCTTGCTTCAACAATGGTTTCTTCGGTTTTTGTATCCGCTTTAGCGTTATCCTCTTTTTGACTATTAAAATTGTTGGTGTTTTTTTTATTTAAGCCATTCATAAGCAATCCGACGGCTGTTGCAAAAGCCGGACTTGATAAATCCTCATTAGAATCGCTTGCTAAATGCTCATTTGGATAGCCTATTCTGGTGTCCATTCCGGTAATGTATTCAACCAATTGTTTAATGTGTTTTAGTTGCGCACCACCACCGGTAAGCACAATACCGGCAATTAATTTTTTCTTGGGTTCTTCGTGTCCATAATTTTTTATTTCCTGATAAACTTGTTCAATAATTTCAACTACTCGGGCATTGATTATTTTAGAAAGGTTTTTAAGTGTAATTTCTTTTGGATCGCGACCTCTTAAACCGGGAATTGACACAATTTCATTGTCTTTATTTTCGCCCGGCCATGCCGATCCGAATTTGGTTTTTAGCAATTCTGCTTGTTTTTCGATTATAGAGCAACCTTCTTTAATATCTTCGGTAATCATATTTCCACCAAAAGGTATGACTGAAGTGTGGCGTATGATGCCATCTTTAAATATGGCTAAATCGGTTGTACCGCCACCAATATCTATCAAAGCAACACCAGCTTCTTTTTCTTCGGCATTTAAAACGGCGCTTGCCGATGCTAAAGGTTCTAAAGTGATACTCGAAAGTTTTAATCCGGCGCTTTTAATGCATCTGCCAATATTTCTGATAGAAGAAACCTGTCCAACAACCACATGAAAATTAGCTTCTACGCGTGCACCATACATGCCAATGGGCTCTTTAACTTCGGCTTGACCGTCAACTTTAAACTCTTGAGGTAGCACGTGAATAATCTCTTCACCTGGCAACATTACCAATTTGTAAACCTGATTAATAAGCTTTTCAATATCTTCTTCATTAATGACTTCTTCGGCGTTTGGTCTGGTAATATAATCGCTGTGTTGAAGGCTGCGAATGTGTTGACCTGCAATGCCCACCACAACTTCGGCAATTTTAATGCCCGAAATATCTTCGGCTTCTTCAACAGCCTGTTGAATAGATTGAATGGTTTGCGTAATGTTGTTTACAACACCACGGTGAACACCAAGACTTTTAGCCTTGCCAATACCAAGAACTTCTATTTTATTGTATTCGTTTTTACGACCAATCATCGCTACAATTTTTGTTGTACCGATATCTAATCCTACGGCAATATTATTTTGTTCCATATTTTGCTTATTTAGTACAGACCACTTGATTTCTGTATTTTAAGTTTATTATTTTATAGCTATTATTCAATTTTCTTTGGTTTGCATTTAAGTAATAGGCTTTAAAATTGTTAGTTTTTAACTCTAAGTCATTTAAATCGCCTATTAAAACTACTGCCTCATCTGTTCTTGTAAGCAACTCATATTCATTATCTTTATTTTTATTTATCCCAATTACAACGCCCTTTAAAAAAGAATTTTTATAAATAAAATCTGCCAATTTAAAGACTTCCGCTATATCAGTTTTGGTATTAATACCAGAAATGGTAGGTACCGTAGCTGAAAAATTATACGATAATGGCATGCTACCTCCCAAATTATCAATATAAAACACACGCGTTGAATCTAACACTCTAGCTATTGGGATTTTTTGTTTAATAATAACCCCTAAAGCACCATTTATTCCAACAAAAACATCGGCTTTTTCAACCAATTGATTTGTGCGTAAAGCGCGCTCTAAATCATTCAAAAATAAAGCATCTTTTGGCAGCGAATTGATGTTTCCCGATTTTTGTATTAACATTTTATTAACTGTTTGAGGTGTGAGATACAGTTGCGAATCATTCTCAATTTTTATAGAAATGCTCTTGATTTTGTGAAGGGCATTTCGCTTTGCCGAAAAACCAAAAACAAATATAACAATCGTGCTCACAAACAAAATGGCTAATATTTTTAACAACTTTTGCATCATTATTTGATAGATTTAATTAAAGATGCTACAACACGATCTACCAACACGCCAATATCTCCAGCCCCAATAAACAATACAACTTGCGCCTTGCTTTGTTCAATTGAAGTTGTGATTTTGGCTTTGCTAATCAAACGGTAGTTTTGGGCATTACCGGGGTTTGTCGCTTTTATTTTATCTAACAACCACGCACTTGTGATACCGGCAATTGGCAATTCTCTTGCCGGATAAATATCGAGCAATAGCAATTGGTCAAATTGTGCCAAACTAGATGCAAAATTATCTGCAAAATCGCGTGTTCTACTAAACAAATGTGGCTGAAAAACAGCGAGTATTTCTTTGTTAGGATAGCGCTTTCGCAAGGCATTATAAATGGCATTAATTTCGGTTGGATGATGTGCATAATCATCCACAAGCACCATATTTTCGGTATTTATTTTATAGGTAAATCGGCGATTGATGCCCTTAAAAGTCTTTAAAGATTTAGCTATATTTGATAGCGAAACACCATAATAATTTGCCATTGCCAAGGCAGCCAAAGCATTAGAAACATTGTGAGCGCCAGGCAAACCCAAGACTATATTGTTTAAATGTTCATTAGGTGTTTTTACATCAAACAAAAACAGGCCATTTTCAAACCTCAAGTTAGAGGCTGAATAATCGGCGGCTTCATCAACTGCAAAGGTGAGTCCTTTTATAGGCAATCCTTTTTTGACAAAAATTTGATCTGAAGTTTTATTTGCAAAGGCATCAAACGAAGCTTCAAAAGCTTCTTTATTTTTATAAATATCTAAATGGTCGGCATCGGTAGCGGTAATACAGGCCAAATTTGGTTCTAATTTTAAAAATGAACGATCAAATTCGTCGGCTTCAATTACGCAAACTTTGGCTTTACCTTGAATTAAATTGGTGTGATAATTTTCGGAAATTCCACCTAAAAAAGCAGTTGCATCAATACCATTATCGGTTAAAATGTGACCCAACATTGTTGAAGTTGTGGTTTTGCCATGCGTTCCTGCCACAGCAAAACAGAAATTTTGTTTAGATATTTCTCCTAAAATATCAGCGCGTTTATAGAGCTCAAAACCAAAATCTTGTAAATAGTTTAAAATAGTATTTTCTTTCGGAATGGCGGGGGTATAAACCACAAGGGTTTTATCTAAATCAAGATATCCATTCGGAATGCTATTTGGGTTATCTACGTCGGTTATTTGAGCTCCACACGCTTTTAAATTTTTGGTAATGTTAGAAAGTGTTTTATCATAACCAGCCACTTTTAAACCTAAATTGAGGTAATATTTTGCCAAAGCGCTCATGCCTATGCCACCAATGCCTACAAAATATATTTGTGTGCAAGTTTGCAGACGGGTTTTAAGTTTTAATATGTTGCGTTCTATTTGCATTAACTGGCTAATAATAGTTCTATAATTTCAACAATTTGTTTGGTTGCATTTGGCAAAGCCAAAAGCTTAATATTATTGCTGAGTTCTAATTGTGCTGATTTATTCTCTATTAAAGATTTAAATTTATCGTCAAAAGCCCCAATTTCATTTTCTTTAATTAGGATAGCCGCATGTCTATCGGATAAAAATTGGGCATTTTTGGTTTGATGATCTTCGGCTACGTTTGGAGACGGAATAAAAATGACGGGTTTGCCAACAATACACAACTCAGAAATTGAGCTCGCTCCGGCACGGCTGATAATAACATCCGCAGCAGCGTAAGCCAAGTCCATACGGTTGATAAACATATGACTTTGAATGCCATTAATGGCATAAAAATCGTGGTATTCTTTTTTATATAATTTTCCTGTTTGCCAAATAATTTGAATATTTTGTTTTGTAAACCAGTCTAAACGCGCTTCAACTAATTGGTTTATAGCCTGTGCTCCTAGGCTTCCACCCAAAACCAACAAAGTGGTTTTAGTTTTGCTTAGTTTGAAGAATTTTTGAGCTTCCTCTCGTTTTGAATTGATTTCTAAAATGTCTTGCCTCACCGGATTACCAGTTTTGACAATTTTGTCTTTTGGAAAATATTTTTCTAAGCCATCGTAAGCCACACAAATTTTGCTGACTTGCTTCGCTAAAATTTTATTGGTAATTCCCGGAAAAGAATTTTGCTCTTGAATTAAGGTCGGAATGCTTTTGCGCGTTGCCATTTGCAAGGTAGGCCCACTTGCAAAACCGCCAGTACCAATAACAATATCGGGTTTAAATTTTTTAATAATCAATCGCGCATTGAGCAAACTACTCATTAATTTTAACGGAAAAATAAGATTTTTAAATGTCAACTTTCTTTGAAAACCAGCAATCCATAAACCTTTTATGGGATAACCCGCTTGCGGAACTTTTTCCATCTCCATTTTATCGCTCGCACCAACAAATAAAAAATTAGCATCGGGATGCCTGCTTTTAAATTCGTTAGCAATAGCAATGGCCGGATAAATGTGACCGCCAGTGCCACCACCACTTAACAATATATTAACCGATTTTTTCATTTAATATATCTAATGTGTTTTCTGATTGATTCGTTTCTTTAATTTCTTTTAGTTCCTTTTGGCTGCTCACGCTCAAAATAATTCCAATAGAAAGACAAGTCATCCAAATTGATGTGCCTCCTGTACTTAAAATCGGTAGTGGTTGACCCGTTACCGGAAATAATCCAACGGCTACAGCCATATTTGTAAAAGCTTGAAATACAATAGGAAATCCAACTCCAATAATTAATAAGCTTCCAAAAATACTTTCCGATTTTCTAGCTACAATGATGATTCTAAACAAAAATCCTAAAAATATGAACATCACAAATAAGCCTCCCAACAAACCGTATTCTTCAACAATGATGGCATAAATAAAATCGGATGAAGATTGTGGTAAGAAGTTTTTTTGGATGCTTTTGCCGGGACCTCTACCGTTAATTTGTCCTGTTGCAATGGCCACCTTTGCTTTGTCTGCTTGAAAATTTGCTGTTTTATCGGTTTTATCAAAATGATTTTCAATGCGACTCATCCAAGTGTCAACCCTGTTAGGCATCATGGTAGGAAATGCTTTAGCCGCTAAAACAAATACGGCAAATGAAATGGCACTTATAATGATAATGATTCCTAAAAACTTTAAAGGATAGCCTCCTAAAAAAACTAAAATGAGCACCATAAAAAATAAGAGTGCCGTGGTAGAAAGATTGGCAGGCAAAATTAAAGCGAGAATCATTGCCACTGGAAGCCATAAAAAGATAAGGCTTGACCTAAAACTGATTTCAATTTCTTTATTCTTAGCTAAATAGCGTGATACATACATCATTAAAACCACTCCCGCCAAGGTTGAAGTTTGAAAACCAACCCCAATTATGGGAATTCTCAACCAGCGGCTGGCATTTGCCCCTTCAATACTTTGGCCTTGAACCAAGGTAACCATAAGCAGCACAATTATAACCGGAAATAACAAAACCGATGCGGCGCTAAAATATTTATACGGAATTTTATGAACGCCATAAATAATTACAAATCCAATAAACAATAACACGGCGTGTTTTAAAAAATAACCTAAAGTAGTCCCTTTATTTACCACATAAACCAAATTACTACTGGCGCTGTAAACGGGCAAAAATGAGAGTATCGCCAACAAGCTAATCAAAGCCCAAATGGTTCTATCACCTTCGATATTTTTTAATAATCCCTTCATTTATAGCTTATAAGTTTCGAACGGCTTCTTTAAATTGTTGACCTCTATCTTCGTAATTTTTAAATAAATCAAAACTGGCACAAGCGGGCGAAAGCAAAACGGTATCGTTATTTTCGGCTAGCTTATGAGCAACTTTTACGGCTTCTTCCATTCCAGCGGTTTCGATGATAAAATCGACCACATTGCCAAAGGTTTCAAGCAATTTTTTATTGTCAATGCCCAAACAAATAATTGCTTTTACATGTTCTCTCACCATTGGTAGTAAGGTGGTATAGTCATTTCCTTTATCTACACCACCTACTATCCAAATCGTGGGGGTATCCATGCATTCTAGCGCGTAAAAAGTAGCGTTAACATTGGTTGCTTTAGAGTCGTTTATGTATTGAACGTTACTAATTTTAAGCACTTTTTCTAAACGATGTTCAGCGCCTTCAAAATCTTCTAAACTCTCGCGGATGGTTTCTTTTCTAACTTTTAACAAAGTAGAAGTCATTGCGGCCGCCATGGCATTTTTAATATTGTGTTTTCCTGTTAAAGCAAGGATTGAATTTTCCATCGTGTATTTTTCTTGTTTTATTTTTATGGTTATTATATGGTCTATCAATTGAGCACCATCGGATTTATCTAAAAAATCAGCGCTGTTATTTAAAACCGTGAAAGGGTATTTTTGGGCTTTAGATTTGTGAAGTTCCAATTTTAAATAGTCATCATCGGCATCATAAATCAAAATATCATTGGCTGATTGGTTTTGTGTAATTTTCATCTTTGCATCGATATAATTTTGCATTTTATATTGATATCTGTTTAAATGATCTTCGGAAATATTAGTAATAATTGCTATTTGAGGATTAAAATCATAGCAATCATCTAACTGAAAACTACTGATTTCAAGCACATAATAATCAAAATCACATGTTGCCACTTGCAAGGCAAAACTTTGTCCGATATTTCCTGCCATTCCCACATTTAATCCCGCCTTTTTAAGGATGTGATAGGTTAAAAGCGTGGTGGTTGTTTTGCCATTGCAGCCCGTAATTGCCACTATAAACGCTTTGGTATAGGCCGCAGCAAATTCAATTTCGGAAACAATTTTTATCCCCTTTGCTCTAATGAGCTTAATAATTGCGGCATCACAAGGAATGCCGGGACTTTTAACAACAAGGTGGGCTTGTAATATTTTTTCCTCTGTATGTTTGCCTTCTTCAAAGTCAAGCTTATGTTTTAAAAGTATGTCTTTATAGTTTTGAGTTATCGCACCAAAATCGGATACAAAAACTTCATAAGCTTTTGCTTTTCCTAATATTGCAGCACCCACACCGCTTTCTCCTCCGCCAAGTATCACCAATTTCATGCGTTCTTTTTTTAGTTGTTAGCTTTTAGCTCGTCTCTTTTTTAGTATTTATTAATTATTATCTCACTTTTAAAGTTAGAATACTCAAAATTGCCAGCATCATACCGATAATCCAAAAACGGGTTACAATTTTACTTTCGTGATAGCCTTTCATTTGAAAATGATGGTGCAAGGGAGCCATTAAAAAAACGCGTTTGCCAATACCGGACTTCCTTTTAGTATATTTAAAATAGGTAACTTGAATCACGACCGATAAATTTTCAACTAAAAATATTGCCGCTAAAAGTGGAATCATCAGTTCTTTTCTAACAGCAATTGCTAAAACGGCAATAATGCCACCAATGGTTAAACTGCCGGTATCGCCCATAAATATTTGTGCCGGGTAGGTATTGTACCATAAAAATCCTATTAAAGCACCAACAAAAGCGCTGATAAAAATGGTCATTTCACCCGAATTAGGAATGTACATAATATTTAGATATTCCGAAAATATAATGTTACCCGATACCCAAGTAAAAATGCCTAAAGTGGCGACGATAATAGCCGATGAACCCGCCGCTAATCCATCAATACCGTCAGATAAATTTGCGCCATTTGAAACAGCGGTGATGATAAATACTACTAAAATTATAAAAACAATCCAAGCGTATTTACTGGCGGGTTTGCCCATCCAACTCACTAATTTTGAATAATCAAATTCGTTGTTCTTTAAAAATGGAATGGTTGTTTTAAGTGATTTTTCTGACTTTCCAAATCGTTGTCCCACATTTACTTGCTCTGAAATATGAGCTGTTCTTATTTTTTCTTTTATGGTTACATTAGGATTGAAATAAATCATCGCTCCAATAAAAATACCTAAACTGACTTGGCCTAAAATTTTAAACCGTCCTTTTAAACCGTCTTTATCTTTTTTAAATACTTTAATATAATCATCTAAAAAGCCAATAGTTCCCATCCAAACGGTAGTAACAATTAAGATAATGATATAAACATTAGCAAGTTGCGCAAATAATAATACCGGAATTAAGGTTGCCAAAATAATGATGATTCCCCCCATTGTTGGTGTACCTGATTTTTCTGATTGTCCTTTTAATCCTAAATCTCTTATGGTTTCGCCAATTTGCTGGCGTCTTAAATAATCAATTATTTTTCTACCGAATAACGTTGAAATTGACAGCGAAATTAAAAATGCCAATGCCGATCTAAACGTAATGTATTGGAACAATCCTGCTCCAGATAAATCAAAATGACTATTTAAATATTGAAATAAATAATATAACATCTATCGGTCTTTTTTAGTTTCGTTAAACAGTTGAAGTGCAATTTTATAATCATCAAAATCGTGTTTTACCCCTTTAATTTCTTGATAAGTTTCGTGACCTTTTCCGGCAATTAAAACAATATCACCAGGTTGTGCTAACTGACTTGCTGTTTTAATGGCTTGTTCTCGATTGGTAATTGACAGAATTTTTTTGAAATCTTGTGGTTCTACGCCCAATTCAATTTGTGAAATAATGGCTTCAGGATTTTCTGACCTTGGATTATCGGATGTTATAATGGTTAAATTGCTCAATTTAGAAGCGATGTAACCCATTTTTTTGCGTTTGTCTTTATCTCTATCGCCACCACAACCCATCACGCAAATCAATTTTTCATTTCCTGTTCGGATGGTGTTTAAGGTTGATAAAACATTCTTTAAGGCATCGGGCGTGTGGGCATAATCGACAATGATGCTAATTTTGCTTTCGGTTAGCACAAATTGAAAGCGCCCTTTTACACTTTCTAAGCTGCTAATGATTTTTAGCGCATCAAATTCTTCGACTTCCAACAGCATTGCCGTGCCATAAATAGCTAAAATATTATAGGCATTAAAAGTTCCAAATAGTTTAACCCATATTTCGTTTTTGTTAAGTTGAAGCAACAATCCGTCAAGGCTATTTTCTAAAATCTTGCCCTTAAAATCGGCTAATGAATTTAACGAATATCGGTAAGTTTTTGCTTGACAATTTTGTAGCATCACTTCACCATTTTTATCATCGGCATTGATAAGTGCAAAAGCCGTTTTGGGAAGATTGTCAAAAAACGCTTTTTTAACATCGCGATAAGCATTAAATGTAAGGTGATAGTCTAAATGGTCTTGGGTTAAATTGGTAAAAATGCCTCCTGTAAAGTTTAAACCCTTCGTTCTTTTTTGATGAATGCCGTGAGAGCTGACTTCCATAAAGCAAAAAGAAACGCCTTGCTTAACCATTTGCGCTAAATAGCGATTGATGGTTAAACTATCGGGCGTGGTATTGTCGGTTTTAAATTCTTGTTGATTCACTAAAATTTTAACCGTAGAAAGCAATCCTACTTTATATCCCAATTTCGAAAATAAATCGTAAAGCAAAGTAGCTACGGTGGTTTTGCCGTTAGTGCCCGTTATGCCGACTAATTTCAATTTTTTAGAAGGATTGTCATAAAAGTTTGATGCCATATCGGCTAAAGCCGATTTTGTATCTTCAACAACGATATACGTTACATTTTCAACTCGTTGTGCGGGTAAATCTTGGCAGATAATAACTTTAGCCCCTTTTTTAATAGCGGCATCTATGTATTGATGACCATCAACTGTTTGACCTTTTATTGCAATAAAAATGGCGTTGGGTTTGACTAACTGCGAATTGATTTGTAGGTTGTTTATAAGCACATCGGCACTGCCATAAAGTTCGTTTACAGAAACACCATATAATATGTCTTTTAAATTTTTCACAATAATTTTAGACGAATTATTTTATTACTTTTAATGCTATCACCCGGTTTTATTGATTGATAAGCTACTTTTCCATACCCTTCGCAAATAACTCTAAAGCCACTGTTTTCAAGTAATGCTATGGCATCCATACCTGACATTTTATTTAAGTTGGGCATTAGGCTGTCTTTGCTGATTTGTGTAAGCGCTTGATTGCCTGGTTTTAGAATTTGTGCATTTTTAAAGGTGTCAAATCGCGTAACACTTTCGTAAAGTGGCGTTGATACATAGATTTTTTGTGCAATTTTTTTAAAGGCCGGGCCGGCAACATCAGCACCGTAATAGCCAAACTTTTTATTTGGTTTGTGAATGACAACAATGCAAGAATATTTAGGCGCTTCGGCCGGAAAATAGCCCACAAAAGATGAAATGTATTGCGTTCCCGAATCTTTCCAATAATCAATTTGGCAAGTTCCTGTTTTACCAGCTAGCTGAAAATAAGGTAGGTAAATGTTTTTAGCCGTTCCGTTTTTAACTACATTTTTTAATAGCGCTTGAACCTTGATTAGGGTTTCTTGAGAACAAATTTTTTCGACAATTACCTCTGGTTGTACGCTTGAAATGACTTTATCTTGGTCTCTTATTTCTTTAACAAATAAAGGTCTAACCATTTTGCCATTATTTGCTATGGCATTATAAAAAGTGAGGGTTTGCAAATCGGTAAATTCAACTCCATAGCCCCAAGCCATCCAAGCTAATGAAAGACCATTCCAATTTTTACTTTTAGGTTCGGGAACTTTTGGCATACTTTCGCCTCCAATTGAAATATTTAATTTTTTACCAACATTCATTGAATGGAGTTTATCAATAAACTTTTGTGGGTTGCTTCCATAATTTTGAGTGATAATTTTTGCCATTCCCACATTTGAAGAATATTCAAGCACTTGAGCTGCGGTAATTTTTCCATAACCACCTCTGTGAGAGTCGATAATTTTTTTTCCGTGTATGGAAATCATGCCTTTTTCAGTATCAATAATTGTAGAAGTGTCAATGAGTTTATCGTCTAAAGCTGCCACCATACCCATTAATTTGAAGGTAGAACCCGGTTCGTGCGTTTCCCAAACGGCAAAATTTCGTTCTTCATAATAGGTGCCACTTTTAGTTCGCGCCAAATTAGATATGGCTTTAACCTGACCCGTTTTAACTTCCATCACCACTACTGTGCCGTGTTCGGCTTCATAATTTTCAAGTTGTTCAAGCAAGGCGTGATGGGCAATATCTTGGATGTTTAAATCAATGCTGGTTATCACATCTAATCCGTCAATAGGATCAATTTCATTCTCGTCGTTTATAGGTTTCCACTGACCTTTGGCAATTTTTTGTTTTAAGTGTTTGCCTACATGGCCTTTTAAATAGTTGCTAAAGCTACCTTCAATGCCCGATTCACCGCGGTGGTCATCATATCCAATCGTTCTTGCGGCAATTTTTCCTAGCGGATAACCTCTTACCGTTCGTTGATTAACAATTAAGCCTCCCTTAAAAGTTCCTAATCTTAAAATAGGGAACTCTTTGACAATTTCAAATTGGCTGTAACTTAAGTTGTTGGCAATTAATAAATACTTATTTTTTTGTTCACGCGCTTTTTTAAAGTAATTTTCATAATAGATAACGGGTTTACCAAACAAAGCCGACATAGCCTTTGACAGCTTTAAAACATCTCTATTGAATATCCTTTTAGGAATAATGGCAACATCCATCCGCACATCGTATTTAGGTACCGAAGTTGCTAATAAACTGCCATCAGCGGTATAAACATTACCTCTATTGGCAGGAATTTCGAAGGTTTTTATAGCGTTTTCAATAGCCTCATCGCGAAATTGATTGCCTTCAAGCCATTGTATTTGAACTATTTTATAAATAATACCAAACACGAATACCAGTGTTAAAACTGATATAAAATAAAACCTATTCAATATGTTTTGTTTGCGAACTGCCATTAGTTGGTTACAATAACTTTTATTTTATAAGGGGGTGTTGTTGGTGGTTTTATTCCTTTTAAATTGAGTGCTTTTGTGATTGACGACTCCATTTTTAAATTCATTAACTCGGCACGGTTTGAAACAAATAAAGAGCGCATTTCCTTGTTTCGAGAATCTAATCGGCTTATTTCTTGTACTTTATTTTCAATGCTCAATGAACTACTTATCATAATTAAAGCTAAAACAGCTAAAAAAATGATGAAGAGCCAGTTTTTTTGAGAATTTTCTTCGGTTAAAAAACTGCCTTTTAATAAATTAAAGATAAAGCCCTTTTGTTTTGCCATTATATTTTAGTTACAATTCTTAGTTTCGCGCTGCGCGCACGGTTGTTGTTTTTTATTTCATCGTTAGATGGTACAATTAATTTTTTTGGTTTTTTAAATGGGGTATTTATATTTCCATAAAAATCCTTTTCGGGTTCACCCTCAAAATTGCCGTATTTGAAAAAATTTTTCACCAAACGGTCTTCTAAAGAATGGTATGAGATGATGCTCATCTTGCCATCGCTAACTAACAAATCGGTTGTTTGCAATAGAAAGGCTTTTAGAACCTCCAATTCCTGATTGACTTCAATGCGAATGGCTTGAAAT
>PFPU01000171.1 GCA_002793215.1 Flavobacteriales bacterium CG_4_10_14_0_2_um_filter_35_18 | reverse complement strand
ACTTCTGTAAATATTGCAGGCGCCTCTTCCGATGGCAAAGTTTCATATAATATGAACTATGGCAATCAAGATGAAAAAGGCTTTACCCCAGGTAATAGTTTGCGTAGAGCTAATTTTGGTATGGGTGGTCGTGCTGTTTTAAGCAATAAATTTACAGTTAATGGTACTATGAATTATGCGCGAACCGATTTTAAAACACCTCCCGTTGCTGCTAGTACTGGTAATGGTTCATTTGGTGATGGTTCATCCATTTTTGGACACTTATTCTTTACCCCTCGTAGTATTGATTTAACTAACTTGCCTTTTCAAAATCCAATAACCGGTGAAAGTGTTTATTATCGCCAAGGTAATGACATTCAAAATCCTAACTGGACCGTTGCAAATTCAGGCTTTGTTCAAAATGTAAATCGTGTATTTGGTTCAGCTTCTCTTAAATACGACCTAAATGATAATATCAATTTAGTTTATAATTTTGGTATGGACTTTTTAAACGAACGCAATACTAATTTTCAAAATAAAGGTGGTAAAGGCGGTAGTACAGAAGTTCAAAGTGGTATTTACCAAACTTGGGATAACAATAATACCATTTGGGATCATACAGTGATGATTAATGGTAATTATAAATTAAATGACGACATGAACCTAACTTTTAACACTGGGGTAACTTCACGAAGTGAAATTTTCGACCAACAAGGTGTAACCAGTTCGGGACAGAACGTTTTTGGTGTACTAAGACATTTTAACTTTAATACCCAAACACCAATACAATTTTCACAGAAAAGAAATATTTTGGGAGCCTTAGGTCAGGTTGATTTAGATTATAAAAATTATTTATATTTAAAGGTTTCAGGTAGAAATGACTGGTTATCTAACTTAACCACAGAAAATAGAACGTTGTTTTATCCTAGTGCAAGTGTATCCTTTATCCCAACTGCTATTTTTGCTGGTTTAAAAAGTGAAAAATATATTAATTATCTAAAATTAAGAGCCGGTTATGGTACTTCGGCAGGATTCCCTACCGGATTTCCAATAGCTTCAACACTTAATTTGAATACTAGAGCTTTTCAAGATGATAAGGGCAATAACACCGTTACCAATACAACTGGTGCTTCTTTAGGAAACCCTAATTTAAAACCAGAACAAGTTAAAGAATTTGAAGTTGGTATCGAATCTCGCTTATTTAATAACCGTGTTAATTTAGAAGTATCTCTTTATACTAGAAACACAACCGATTTAATTGTTGATAGACCCTTAGACCCTTCTACCGGTTTTACCACAACTAGAACAAACATTGGTAAAATTCACGGTGAAGGTTTTGAAATTGACTTAGGCGTTGATATTTTTAAAGCAGCCGATGCTAATGCATTTGGATGGAATACTCACTCAAACTTTACCGTAAGTGAATCTACCGTTAAAGATTTAGGTCTCGATACCGATATCGTTGTTTTTGATGGCTTTTCAAATTTAGGTAATGCCGCAAGAGTTGGAGACCCATTAGGCGTTATGGTAGGTAGCCGTATTAAACGCGACGCTCAAAACAGATTTGTAGTTAATTCTATAGGTAATTATGTAGAAGAAAGTGGCACTTTTAATATTGGTGACCCAAATCCAGATTGGATATGGAATATTTCAAATGAAATAACCTATAAAAACTTTAATTTTGGCTTCTTGTTTAACTGGACTCACGGTGGCGATATTTATTCAAGTACTACAGCTACCTTGTTAGGTAGAGGTTTAATTACTGAAACTATTGACCGTAATAGAACTTTTATACTACCAGGTGTTCGCGAAGATGGTTCTCCAAATAACATTCAAATTAACAATTCTGATTATTATTTCTCTAACGTATTATTTGGCCCTAACGAACTTCAAGTTTATGATGGTTCAGTACTTAGACTTCAAGAAGTTTCATTGGGTTATACATTACCTAAGCAATACTTAGAAAAAACACCTTTTGGTTCTGTAACCTTTACTGCATCTGGCTATAACTTGTGGTATGATGCTTATAACACACCTAAAGGCGCAAACTTTGATCCGAATGTTGCCGGTACTGGTGTTGGTAACGGTAGAGGCTTTGAATATTTAAATGGTCCTAGTTCTAAGAGATATGGATTTAGTTTAAAAGCTACATTTTAACTAAACATTAAAAAACTAATATAAAAACATAAAATCATGAAAAGATTACACAAATTTTTAGCTTTGGTTTTTGTAGGGATTGGATTCTTGTTTTACTCTTGTGAAACAACTGAATTAGACCTAACACAAAATCCAAATGCCTTAACGCCTGAACAAGCAGATGTCAATTTCTTCTTAAATGCCATTCAAGTAAATTTTGGCCTTTTTGCAGAAACACTTGGTCAAAGAGGAGCAGAAATGACACGAATAGATTATATGTTCGGTCGTGACTATGCAGATGTTTATTCTCCAAGCACTTTTGATGACACTTGGTCTAATGCATATAGAAGTATTTTAAATAATATTAGAACTATGCAACCTTTAGCTGAAGATGCTAAATTATATAACCATTTAGGTATGGCTCAAGTGATAGAAGCTTATACCATGATTACCTTGGTAGATTTCTTTGGCGATGTTCCTTATACTGAAGCTAACGATCCTACAAACTTGAACCCTAAAGCCGATACAGGTGCTAGTATTTACACGGCTGTCTTGGCTTTATTAGATCAAGCCACTGCTAATTTTGCTAAAGGTTCATTGGCTTTACCTCAAAATGACTTCTTTTATGCAAAAAATTTGACTAAATGGACTAAGTTAGCCAATACGCTTAAGATGAAAATCTATTTGCAAAGACGTTTGGTTGATGCGGGTGCCATTGCCAGTTTTAATACAATTGTTAATAGTGGCAATTACATCACGGCTACCTCTGAAAACTTTATGTTTAATTGGGGTTCTAGTCAGGTGAGTCCAGATACTCGCCACCCACGCTATGCTACCGATTATAAAGGTGATGGTGCTGATAACTACCAATCAAACTGGATGATGGGTACTATGCTCGCGAATAATGACCCTAGAATTCGTTACTATTTCTACAGACAAGTTAATAAAGTGCCTGGTCAAGATGGACTTGATCCAAAAGAAGAAGATTTAGCTTGCTCGTTGCAAACAGCTCCTGCTCATTATACTGGATTCACTTTCTGCAGTTTACCTAATGGCTATTGGGGTAGAGACCACGGTAATGATGAAGGTATTCCTCCAGATGGATTTAAAAGAACCATAATAGGTGTTTACCCTGCAGGTGGTCGTTTTGACGATAGTTCATTTAAAGGTACTGCTCTTGTTGCTGGTGCCAATGGCGCTGGTGTAACGCCAATTTTATTAGCTTCAACCGTTGACTTTTGGAAAGCTGAATTGGCTTTAGTTGCCGGTAATAATACTGTTGCAAAAGCCGCTATGTTAGCAGGTATTGATAAATCTATTAGTACTGTTACAGCTTTTGGCGCAAAAGATGGTGGAGCTGACTTAACTAAAGCACCTACTGCCTTGGCAATAACTGCTTTTAAAACAGCTAAAGGTACCGGCTTTGACAATGCTGCCGATAAATGGAACTATGTTGCCGAACAATTTTGGTTTTCTTTATTTGGCAATGGTATTGATGCTTATAACTTTTATAGAAGAACGGGCTATCCTCATACCTTACAGCCAAATATTGACCCTAATTCAGGTACTTTTATTAGATCTAATTGGTATCCTGCTAATTATGCCAATAACAATTCGAATACTACTCAAAAAAGCAGTATCGCTAGTCAGGTTTTTTGGGATAATAATCCAGCTTCACCTACTTTCCCGGTGTCTAACTAAAACTTAAAAATTTATAAAAATGAAAAAATTAATATTAAAATCATTTACTGTCCTTTTTGGAGTTGTTTTATTCCAAGCTTGTGATAGTAACAATGTTATAGACCAAGTTACCGGTTCCGTAAAAAGTGGGGCTGTTTTGAGAACTGTTGCCGTTTTAAGTAACACTCTTAATTCTTCAATTCCTACTACTTCATGGGGTGTAACTGTTGAAGAACAAGACGATCAAAATGGTGCCCTTTTAAAAAGCGTTGGCGTATATGTTACTTTTAAAGACCTTACTCCAGATAATGGCACAACCGTTGCTAGTGATAAACTAGTTAAAACTATAGCGGGTTCGGCATTTACTGCAGGTCCTTTTGGGCTTCCTAGAGCCACAATTTCGGCTACTTTTGCTGAAGCGGTTAGCGCTATGGGAGTCACTCCATCTCAGTATGCCCCTGGTGATCTTTTTGTATTTGAATTACGACTTGAATTAACCGATGGTAGAATATTTACATCAGCTGATGTAAACGGCACTGTATCAGGAGGATCATTCTTTAAGTCTCCTTTTAAATATAATGCCCTTATTGTATGCTCTCCAGAACCCGGTGTTTACACTATCAAAATGCATGATAGTTATGGTGATGGCTGGCAAACTACTACCGGTGGTGGTGGTCGTGGAATCAAAGTTGTAATGGATAGTGGTACAATAGAATTTGGTATGTGTAGTCCTTATGAAGCAAGTCCTTTTGTTTGTACTCCTAATGATGGCTTCGATGCTGAAACTACCGTTACAATACCTGCAGGAACTTTATCTGCTAATTGGATTTTCCCTGGCGATCAATATGGAGAAATTGGTTTTGAAATATTTGGACCAGCAAATCAATTGTTATTGGCGGTTCCTTTTGGAACAGGCGCAGCGGGTATCTTGCCTGTTACCCTTTGTGCCATGTAAATTTTTAAAATTAAACCTCCTCTTATAAGTTGGTTTTAAATAATGAAACCTGCAGAATAAATTCTGCAGGTTTTTTTATTAAAACGATATCGCTAAATTTGTACATTACAAAAATAATAATGCTGTTATATTTAGTAAAAAAACGCAAAA
>PFPU01000165.1 GCA_002793215.1 Flavobacteriales bacterium CG_4_10_14_0_2_um_filter_35_18 | reverse complement strand
AAATACAAAAAATACAATACAGATAGCACGCCAACCACAATTAAAAGCGCTCTTAAAATACCGTTTGCAATGATTTTTGAGTTCATAAGGGTAAAGGTAACTAAATTACTTTGATATAATTGACGCTTTTTTTACACTTAATGACTAAGAAAAGCCTTCACTCCATAACTAGCCATAACGCCCTCTCCTGTGGCAGCAGCCACTTGAGCTATGGCTCCTTGCCTACAATCGCCGGCCGCAAAAATCCCCTTAACAGAAGTTTCGGCATAACCGTCGGTCAAAATGTGACCGTCGGGAGTTAAATTTACAATATCCTTTAAAAATGCCGTATTTGGCGTGAGTCCTACAAAAATAAAAGACCCGGTTGCATAGACCTCCGAAACCTGTTTGGTTAAATTATCTTCTAATTGCACCCCTTTAAACAACGAATTTTCATCTGATAAAAATGCTTTTATATTTTTATTCATCAATATTTCAATATTTTGAATATCTTTTAATTTGTCAACATAGGTTTTTGAGGCACTAAATTGTTCATTGCGATGAATGATGCTTACTTTTTTGCAAAATCCAGCTAAAAAAATACTTTCTTCTAAAGCCGAATTTCCACCACCAATAACTAAAACTTCTCGATCGCGATAAAAAGCTCCATCGCAAGTGGCACAAAAGTGAATGCCAGCACCTATCATTTCTTTTTCACCCGGAATATTTAAAGTGCGATAAGTTGACCCGGTAGCAATAACAATTGATTTTGCTAAATAATCGCCCATATTTGCTTTAACTATAAATAATTCGGATGTCTTTTCAATCGCTTTCACAATTACACCAGTTTCAATTTTAGCGCCATAAATTTGGGCTTGTTCGGCCATTTTGTTCATTAAATCGGGTCCTGAAACAATTGTAAATCCTGGGTAATTTTCAATTTTCTTGGTAATTGCCGCATTGCCACCAATGATTGATTTTTCTAATATCAAGGTTCTTTTTTTATCGCGCTGTGCATAAATAGCTGTTGTTAACCCGGCTGCACCTGCTCCAATAATTATGGTGTCATAAAGTTCTTGTTCTCTTGTTTCATCGAGGTTTAACAGTTTTTTTAATTGCGCATTATCTGGATTTGTAAAGGGTTTTTCGTCAATTAAAATAGTTGGAATGATGCGTTTACCTTTGTTAATTTTTTCAACAAAGCTCGATGCTTCACTCTGCTTATCAATATCAATGAATTGAAAATTTAGATGGTTGTTTTGTAAATACGTTTTGGCGCGTCGGCAATCGGGACACCAATCAGCTCCGAAAAGTTTTATACGTCCTTGAGGATTAACTCCAAGTACTGAAGCAAGTTTTTGATTGTCAGGATTGGTATAGGTTTGCTGGTTTAATATTATGGTTGGAATGATGCGTTTGCCTTTATTTATAGTTTCTACCAGTTTGGCTGCTTTGATATCCGCATCTACATCAATAAAATTAAAATCAATTTTATTTTTTTGAAGAAACGCTTTTGCTCTTTGGCAATCTGGACACCAGGTTGCGCCATAAAATTGTATATTTGTCATCTCAAAATTTTTAATATAAGGTTTAAATTCCTTTGCTTTTTTATTACTTCTTTCAAAGCTAGCCAAAGTTACTCAAATAAATTTTTAGTTATGCTATTTTTGTTTTACCAATAACATTTCGAACAAAAATCTTAATACTACAAATTCCAATATCATTCAAATTCGCTCGTAAAATGCAATTTTACGGTTGGGTATTTTTCTTGTGTCATTTGAACAGAGAAAGCCGAATCGGCTAAAAACACCAATTGATTGTGCTTATCCTTTGCTAAGTAACGGTTTTTTATACGTTTAAATTCTTTGAACTCTGCATTTTTAGCATCTTCTGGTTGAACCCAACACGCTTTGTGAACATTTAGCATTTCATAGGTACAAATGGCACCATATTCATGTTCAAGGCGGTATTGAATTACCTCATATTGCAATGCACCAACAGTGCCAATCACTTTTCGTCCGTTCAATTCTAAGGTAAATAATTGTGCGACTCCTTCATCCATCAATTGGTCTAAACCTTTTGCTAATTGCTTAGATTTCATTGGATCAGCATTGTTAACATACCTAAAATGCTCAGGCGAAAAATTCGGAATTCCTTTAAATTGCAAAGCCTCTCCTTCGGTTAAGGTATCTCCAATTTTGAAATTTCCAGTATCGTGCAAACCCACAATATCACCGGGGAATGATTCTTCAACAAGCTCTTTTTTCTCTGCAAAAAAGGCATTCGGACTCGAAAATTTCATCACTTTGTCCAATTTTACATTGAGATAATTGGTATTTCGTTTAAAAATGCCCGAAACGATTTTAACAAAAGCCAAGCGGTCGCGGTGTTTTGGATCCATATTGGCGTGAATTTTAAACACAAAGCCCGTCATCAGCGCTTCTTCGGGTTTTACAAGTCTTGTGTCGGCCTGCTTTGGGCGTGGCGAAGGGGCAATTTCAATAAAGCACTCCAGCAATTCTTTAACGCCAAAATTGTTTAAAGCCGAACCAAAAAATACGGGTTGTAAATTGCCGTTAAGGTAGGCTTCTCTATCAAATTCGGGATAAACTTCGCGCACTAATTCTAATTCTTCTCTTAAGGTTTTAGCGGCTTTATCGCCAATGGCCAGATTTAAATCCGTGCTCATTAAGTCTTTAAAAACAATACCTTCTGATACTTTTTGTTTAGATTTATCCGAAAAGAGGTTTAATTTTTTACCCCAAATATTATAAATTCCTTTAAAATCATAGCCCATTCCAATCGGAAAACTCAAGGGAACAACGCTTAAGCCTAACTTTTGCTCAACTTCATCCAATAAATCAAAGGCATCTTTTCCTTCACGGTCTAATTTATTGATAAAAACAATCATCGGAATTTGGCGCATACGGCACACCTCCACCAATTTTTCGGTTTGTTCTTCTACCCCTTTCGCCACATCTATCACCACTATCACACTGTCAACTGCGGTTAGCGTTCTAAACGTGTCTTCGGCAAAATCTTTATGCCCGGGTGTGTCTAAAATATTGATTTTTTTATCTTTATAAATAAAAGCCAATACCGATGTTGCTACCGAAATGCCACGCTGGCGCTCAATTTCCATAAAATCGGAGGTAGCGCCTTTTTTAATTTTATTATTTTTTACCGCACCCGCTTCTTGAATTGCCCCACCAAATAACAGGAGCTTTTCGGTTAAAGTCGTTTTTCCGGCATCGGGATGCGAGATGATTCCAAAGGTGCGTCGGCGTTTTATTTCTTCTGAAAATAACATAATTATAAAGGCGATTTTTACGTCCGCAAAGATAGGGATTATCATTACTCTAAAAAGAAATTCGAAAATTTAATAGCAAAGCTCTAAATAGTTTGGTTTGTTTGAGTAGTCTTAAACAAAATAGATATCTTTGTGCTTTAAAGATGAAATACAAAATCAACCAACATGCACAATAAACACACCTTTCACATCCCTGTAATGGGAATCGGATTTACCATTGACACACCCCTTAAGGTGTCTAAATATGGTATTGATTCGGTTATTTCGTTAGTTGACGACATCCTTTTAGAGAAACTAAGAAAGCTCTATTGTGAAAAATTTACCATTCCCTATCAAGAGATTACCAATAAAATAGAAGATTTTAGAGCCAAACGCATCACCTCTTATCTCAATTTAATCAACAATTTAGCCGAAAAGAAATTTGAAGAATTAAAAAACACCTCTGTCGAAAAAATTGATGAACTCAAGGCTTATTTTAATATGCTTCCTGAGGGTTTATCCTTAAAACAAGAGTTTAAAAACCTAACAAACAATCATTTTAATATTGATGATGTTAAAAATTGGGTGAAAGACAAATTGACAATGGGCAGTATTGATGTCAATATTATGACCAAAGTTGATAAAGAAAATTACCTTAACGGAGAAAAGTTGCCCTCAATTTTTAATGATGCCCACGCTGCCCTTAGAGGCTATGCACAAAGTGATTTATGCTCTTCAGTTATATTATCAGCTGGCATGAATCCTAGATTGTATGCTTATATTGAAGAATTTGAGGACTTTTATCCCGATGCAAATGGCGTTATTAAAAAGAAAATTGTTTTAAAAGTTAGCGACTATCGTTCGGCAATTATTCAAGGAAAATTCTTAGCCAAAAAAGGTATTTGGATTTCAGAATATCGCATAGAATCTGGATTAAATTGTGGTGGTCATGCTTTTGCTACCGATGGTTATTTAATGGGACCAATCTTATCGGAATTTAAAGAAAAACGTCAAGAGTTAAGTGAAACCGTTCACGCTATTTTGGTACAAGCCCTTAAGGACAAAAATCGTTTTGTGCCAAATTTGCCATTGCCAATAAAGTTTTCGGCACAAGGTGGCGTAGGAACCGCAGCCGAACACCAATTTTTGTTAGACCAATACAACATTGATTCCGTTGGTTGGGGAACGCCCTTTTTATTGGTTCCCGAAGCAACTAACGTTGATGATTTTACACTAAATCAATTAGTTGAAGCCAAAGAAGCCGATTTGTATTTAAGCAATATTTCACCTTTAGGAATTCCTTTTAACAGTCTAAGAGGCAATACTAAAGATGACGAGCGTATAGCTAATGTTGCCAAAGGTCGTCCCGGCAGCGCATGCCCTCGTCAATTTGCGCAACTCTCAAAAGAATTTACCGAAAAAAGTATTTGTTTGGCATCAAGACAATATCAAGTACTAAAATTAAAGGAACTTGACAACCAACATTTAGACCCAATTTCACATCAAAAACACTATGATGCCATTGTTGAAAAGACTTGTACTTGCGTTGGATTAGGGACTTCAGCATTGATAGTTAACGGGTTAGATACCAAAACTGAAGGGGTTGGCGTTTCCATTTGCCCCGGTCCCAATATGGCTTATTTTTCTAAAATTATGTCCTTAAAAGAACTAGTAGATCATATTTATGGCAGAACAAACGTGATTTCCCGAACCGATAGACCAAATATGTTTATTAACGAAATTAACATTTACATCGAATTTCTTAAAAATAAATTTGAAGAAGCCAAAGAAGTGATGACGGCAAAACAAGAAAGCTATTTGTTGACCTTTGCTAAAAATTTAAACGATGGAATTGACTATTACAATGATTTGTTTAATAATTTAAAACTTCAATTTAAAGACACAACGCACAATATTTTAACTGATTTAGAGACCTGTAAACAAGCTTTGGAGGCTTTATATCTAGAAATTCAAAATCAAAAGTTGGCAGTTATTGAAGTCAAATAATTTTTGCAGATTTTATGGTTTCATTAAAATCAAAACAGACTCAAAAATCTAGTGAGTCTTTTATAAAATGAAAACGTTTGTAATTATTGGTGGTGGCGCAGCAGGCTATTTTGCGGCGATTAATGTGGCAGAACGGCAACCAAATTTAAAAATCATCATTTTAGAAGCGGGTTCTCATGTTTTGCAAAAAGTGAAAATCTCAGGTGGCGGACGCTGCAATGTCACCAACGCCTGCATCGAACCTAAAGAATTAGTTAATTTTTACCCTCGTGGTCAAAAGGAACTGCTTGGCCCTTTTCATCAATTTAGCACCAATGATACCATACAATGGTTCGAAAATCACGGTGTGGCTCTTAAAATTGAAGCCGATAATCGCGTGTTTCCAAAATCAGATTGCGCGCAAACTATTATAGATTGCTTTCTTGGTCAAGCCAAAAAATATGGTGTCGAACTTTTAATAAATCATCGTGTAAACGAAATTAATAAACAAGGCAACTTATTCAAAATTACTACTACAAAACAAACGCTTACAGCTAATTATGTTTTAATTGCCACTGGAAGCTCCCCAAATATGTTTCCCATAATCAAAAGTTTGGGTCATCAAGTTATTAAACCAATTCCTTCTTTATTTACTTTTAACATTAAAGATGAGCGCTTAAAAGACCTTCTCGGAATTTCGGTTCCTTTTGCTAATATTAAAATTTTAAACACTAAATTGGCAGCTCAAGGGCCTATTTTGATTACCCATTGGGGATTAAGTGGTCCCGCAATTTTAAAACTTTCGTCTTGGGGAGCCATTGAATTATTCAAAAAAAATTATCAGTTTGATATAGAAATCAATTGGTTATATAAAAAACCCGAAACAGTTTTGGCTCTTTTAAACAAAGCAAAAGCCAATAATTTAAAAAAACATGTCGCACTACACACCCCTTTTGAAACACTTCCAAAACGTTTGTGGGAGCGTTTTATCGCTGCTGCAGAAATTAATCCTAACACAATTTGGGCAGAACTTAGCTTAAAACAACTGCAAAATATTGTTAAGCAATTAACCGAAAGTCACTTTAAAGTCGGTGGTAAAAGCACCTTTAAAGAAGAATTTGTAACGGCTGGCGGACTTGATTTAAAGGAACTTAACTTTAAGCGCTTTGAAAGTAAATTGCATCCTAATTTATTTTTCGCCGGCGAAGTTTTAAACATTGACGCCCTAACCGGCGGATTTAATTTTCAGAATGCTTGGACTGGTGGATTTGTGGTAGCAAATGCAATTAACTAACTGTTTTTATGTGCTTTACTTCTAAATTATCAAAAGATAGCGAATCCATTGAAGAGCGGTTTAACGCAAAATTTATAGATAAAGAACGCTTTAAACCACAAATTGAAATCAGCGCTTTTTCGTTTCCTAAAACACCCGTAATCATTGACACAAACCCAAATGAAATTAATTTTTTAGAATGGGGATTAATTCCGGAGTGGTCTAAAAATTCAACTATTCAAAAATTCACTCTAAACGCACGTGTAGAATCCTTAGCGCTAAAAGCCAGTTTTAATAAAGTATTAAACAAGCGCTGTTTAATAGTTGCCGATGGGTTTTATGAATGGCAATGGCGCAACAAAAGTGGCAGCTTAAAACAAAAATACCTCATTCATTTACCCAATCACGATTTATTTGCTTTTGCTGGATTGTATAGCTATTGGAAAAATCCTAAAAACCAATTGAATCATTTGACATACACCATTGTAACAACAGAAGCTAATCGATTGATGGCCGAAATTCACAACACCAAAAAACGAATGCCCATAATTTTAAAACCCGAAGACGAAGCTGATTGGTTAAGGGCTAAAAATGTCAATGAATTTAGATATCCTTATTGCACAAACCTACAAGCACAAGCCTTAAATAAAGACGAATTATTGTTATTTTAACCAGTTACTGCAAGTGATTGCGATTTATAATTATTCCAAATTTCTAGCGTGTTGATATTTAAAATAACCTGTGGGTCAAGGCAATCCCAATATTTTAAGGTGTATTTGGTATTTGATTTTATAAATTCATCGAGTCTGGCCAGCTTTGGCAGTTTTAATAAATCGCCCACAACTTCTCCTTTTATAAGGATGGGATGACCAGATTGCTTTTGAAACTGTGGTTTAACAAGTTGTTCTTTTTGTTTTAATAATGCTCTTAATTCTTGTTGGTTTAAAAGGGGAACATCAATGGGTATTATTAAAAGCTTTTCAAAACTAGAAACCTCATTTAAAATCATTTGAAGTGTTGAAAAGGAACCTAATTCTGGTGTTGTATTAACGCTAACATTTACCTTTATTCCCAACCAAAACGCGCCAACTTTTTGAGCTTCTTTTAAAATGGGAATGGCATTAAAATAGGCTTCAGCATCATATCCTAAGCCGATATAAATAGTTCTAATACCCGCTAACTTCAACCGCTTGAGTTGTTCTAAAAGCCAATAAGTACCAAAAAAATCGAGTAAGCCTTTGGGGTGTCCCATTCTAGCCGATTTTCCTCCGGCAAGAATCACGGCAACACATTTATTTTTGGCTTTCATTGCTTTTTATACCAAATTAAAATCTGCTAAAGGCAAACTGCGATAGCGCTTGCCTGTTGCCTGATAAATGGCATTGACTAAAGCTGGTGCAATTACCGGAACGCCCGGTTCACCAACACCTGTAGCCGTTGCTTCACTATCAACAATTTCGACATTGATATTTGGAGTTTCGAACATGCGCACCATTTTATAGTCATCAAAATTACCTTGTTCAATGGCCCCATCTTTAGCGGTAATTTTTCCGTAAAAACTAAGCGATAATCCAAAAATAGCAGCCCCTTCAAATTGTGATAAAACCGTATTTCGATTGGCTACGCGCCCACAATCTAAAGCTGTTTGAATGTTTAAAACCTTTAATTTGCCGTTAATAACTGACACCTCGATAACCGAAGCTACATAGGTGTAAAAACTGTAGTGAACAGCCAAACCCATGCCATAACCTTTGGGTAAACTTTTACCCCAGTTTGCATTTTTGGTGGCAATATTTAGCACGTTTTTTAAGCGTTTAGTATCAATTTGAAACTCAGAATTCGAAGGAATTACCCGATCGGCTCCAATGAGCTCTAAACGGAATTGTAAAGGGTCTTTTTTGGCGGCAATTGCCAATTCATCGGCAAACACATTGCTAGCAAAAGCGTGATAAATATTTGATACAGAGCGCAACCAACCGATACGCACGTGGGCTTCGGCTTGACCATTTTCGCAACGGATGTTTTCAATTGCATAAGGATTATTGATGAGTCCCATATCAAATTCGCCCGCCATTCCGTGGTCTTTACCCTTTATAAAAGTAGAGGCTATACTCGGAAATGTTGAACGCTGCAACCAAGCGGTAACTTTTCCGCCCTTGAGGCTTCCTTTTAAATATTGGGCGCTAACCGAATGATAATAACTGTGTTGAATATCATCTTCGCGTGTCCACACCACCTGAACGGGTTTATTTATTTTTTTTGAAATCATCGCGGCTTCTACGGCAAAATCGGGTTTAGATTTCCGACCGAAACCGCCGCCTAAAAAAGTTACATTTACGGTGACATTTTCTTCTTTAATACCAAGATTTATAGCCACTTCAGTTCGCGCTGTTTGAGGATCTTGCAAAGGGGCATAAACCGTGCATAAGGTTCCTTTAAAATCGGCTGTGGCATTGGGTACTTCCATTGGTGCGTGCACCAAATGTGGCAATTGGTAACTTGCTTCGATAACTTTTTCGGCTTTAGCGAACGCATCGGCAACGCTGCCATTATTGAGCATGACCACTGCCTCTTTTTGAGAATGCTCGGTTATGGTTTTCATATACGGCGCACTGTTGTAGGATTTGTTTTTGCCATAATTCCATTCTATTTCTAACAATTCTTTACCCTGAAATGCTGCCCAAGTGTTGGTGGCGATAACAACGACGCCTCCTAATGGACCAAAAGGGCGGTCAACTCTAGGAATTTCAATAACTTGCAACACCCCAGGAACCTCCATTGTTGTTTCCGATTTAAAACTTTTTACCGTTCCAAAAGTTACCGGACAGCGTGCAATGGCTGCAAAAACCATGTTGGGCAACCGAATATCTAATCCAAATTTAGCTTTACCTGTAACATAATCTTGCACGTCGATGCTGGGGAGGTCTTTGCCAATATATTTAAAATCTTTTGAATTTTTTAAGGGTGCTTCAACAGGAACATCGAGCAAAGCAGCTTTTGCCACCAATTCACCATAACCTAATTTTTTTCCGCTTGACGGATGTAAAACAAAGTGATTTTCGGCTTTGCATTCTAATTCTGGAACGCTCCAGGTTTTGGCGGCTGCCGTGATGAGCATGGCGCGAGCCGTTGCGCCCATTTTTCGCATAGAATCAAAAAAGGTACGGATGCTACGCGATCCATCGGTATTTTGATTGCCATATTTTACATCGCCGGTTGCTTGTTTTACGCTTACACGTTGCCAATCGGCTTCCATTTCGTCGGCAATTATTGAGGTCAACGAGGTGCGAACGCCTTGTCCCATTTCAGAACGCGCCGCAATTAATATTAAATCGCCATTGGATTTTAATTGGATAAATAAATTTGGGTTAAAAGTTTTGGCATCGGTCAACAATTGGCTGGCTAAAGATTTTGTTGGCTGGCTGCATGCTAAGACCAATCCGCCAGAAGCGAGACCTAATCCCTTTAAAAAACTGCGTCGGCTAAGGTTAATAATTTGAGTCATATCCTTAATTATTTAGCGTTAATAGCGGCCATTTTTATGGCTTGTTTAATACGTTTATAGGTACCACAACGACAAATATTTCCACTCATGGCGTTGTTGATAGCCTCATCAGATGGATTTGGATTGTGTTTTAACAAGGCGGCGGCACTCATCAATTGTCCGGGTTGGCAATAGCCGCATTGAGGCACGTTGAGGTCTTCCCAAGCTTTTTGTAAATGACTAAAAGTAGTTTCTAGGCTTTCAATAGTTGTGATATTTTTTCCAATAGCAACAAGCACAGGAACTTGACACGAACGAATGGGTTCGCCGTCGAGCCAAACGGTGCAAGCGCCACAAAGACCTTTTCCACAACCATATTTTGTTCCGGTAAGCCCAACTAAATCGCGAATGGCCCATAACAAAGGCATATCGGTTGTAGCTTCGATGTCATAATTTTTGTTGTTAATTGTTAGAACCATCATTAAAAATTTAGAAATTGACTTTGTAAACATAACAAATTTAAGTCAGTATCGCAATTAATTAAGAACTGCTATCTTTGTTTTTAAAAAAATTTAAAATTGAGGACAAATGATACGCTCCATTACAACACTTATTGTTTTTTTATTTTTGATTTCACAAGTTACTTTTTCGCAAGATTTAATGCTAAACAATGCCGAAAGCAGTTTAACAGTTTCGGGCACTTCGAGCCTTCACGATTGGAACATAAAAGGCCAAATGTTTAAGGGTGAAGGTGGTTTTATATTTGATAATGAGCACCTTAAAATGATTTCCGAATTGACCTTTGAAGTAGTTGTTGCCCAACTTAAAGCGGACAAAGATGGGATGAACAAAACCATCCAAAAAGCTTTAAAAGCCGCACAACAGCCAACCATTACTTATAAATTTGAAAAACTAATCCTTTTAACGGAAGTTGATTTATATACTTATACCGCTGAAACCTCTGGTTTTTTGACGATTGCAGGGCTTACAAAACCAATAAATTTGCTTTTTAATATTTCTGTGTTAAATCATAAAATCAGATTTAAAGGTACCAAAAATCTAAAAATGAGTGATTTCAATATTGATCCCCCAAAAGCTATGTTAGGGATGCTAAAATCGGGAAATGAGATTTTGGTTAAATTCGATGTGGTTTATCAATAAAATCTCGCTATAAATTTATCTGCCAAAAAATTGCACAAACCACAGATTCAGATAATTAGTATGCCGTTGTTTTTTAAAACACTTACTTTCAAAAATTATAAAAACACAATGAACAAGACAGAATCAATAAATATTTTTGTTGTAAAGTTTTGGATGTTTGGCTGTTTTGCTCAAATAGAAGGTTTGAATATTTGCCATATCCACATTAAAATCGCCCGTTAAACGGTAGATGCCACCCACGCCGGCAATCTTGTTTTTATAATCTAAAAAGCCCAAAGCCACTGGCACATTTGCTTGAAGGGCGATATGATAGAATCCAGTTTTCCATTTTTCGACCCATTTACGGGTTCCTTCGGCGGGAATTAACAAGACTAATTTTTGGGAATTATTTAATAAATTAACCGAATAATCAACCAAGTTGGTGTGTTTAGTTCGGTCAACGCCAAGCGCTCCCAACCATTTAAAAACAAAGCCAAAAAGGCCATTGGTATAATTGTCTTTTATCAAAAACTTTGCATTGATTCCTTTTTTCCAATATACCGCTAAGGCGTACATTAAATCCCAATTTGAAGTGTGTGGCACGGCGAGCATCACACATTTGTCAACCATAAATTTTTTGGGATAATCGGCTTTCCATCTGCTGATTGCTAAAATAAAACTACCTATAAGTTTTTTCATTTTTAATAAGTTTTATGATTCAAAAAATTCGTTTTTAAATCCGATAAGGTACAATTTTTCTTCTGCTCTGGTAATGGCGGTATAAAGCCATCTGTAAAATCCGATATCTTGACCATCGGGCAAATAGGGCTGTTCAACAAAAACGGTTTTCCACTGACCACCTTGCGATTTATGGCAAGTCATTGCATACGAAAACTTGACTTGCAAGGCGTTGAAGTATTTATTTTCTTTAATGGCTAACATTTTTTTATATTTTGAGGTGATATCGGCAAAATCTAAGGCTATTTCTTGGTATAATTTATTGTTTTGCTCAAAAGATAAGGCAGGAGAATCTAGGGTAAGCGTGTCCAATAAAATAACGGTTTCAAAGGGTTTTTGATTTGGATAATCAATCATTCTCAACTTTACCTCCGCAAAGTTAAATCCGTAAAGCCCTTTTACTTTTTTAAGTTCTAGAATTTCGCAGATATCGCCATTAGCGATAAAACCAGCCTCAGAACTTTTATCGAGCCAAAAATAATTATTTTTTACTACCATAATATAATCGCCGGTGGTAATTTGGTTTTCCAAACCGCGAATTTTACTCCTTATTTGCTGATTATATTCGTTGGCGCGCTTGTTTGAACGCACAATAAAAGCGGTATCTTCAACCCCATTTTTATCATAAGCCGATTGGATGGCATCTTGAATATCGTAGCCATCTTCTAATCGAATTAAATCGGGAAAGCCTAATTTAAACTTAAAACTATTGACCATTTCATCTTGAATAAGACTACGCAAATGGGTTGCATTTATAAGGATTCCCGAGTTTTGGTGTTGGCGCATCACTTCGGTAAGCTCAACTGTAAACACTTTTTTGTCGTAATTATTTTGCAAGTATGTTTTTTCAAGCGCCGGACTTGTTTCGAGTTTTACGGGTGGTAATTGTGCTGTATCGCCAATTAAAATAAGTTTACATTTTTTTTTATTGTAAACATAATGAATTAAATCATCAAGTAATCCGCTGCTTTCAAACAATTTGGCATCGCTATTTGTATTTGAAATCATTGAGCATTCATCAACAATAAATAATGTATCGGTATGCTTATTAGTTTGCAGGGTAAAACTTAAACCACCACTTTTGTTGGGTTTAGGAAAATATATTTTTTTGTGAATGGTAAATGCTTCACGGTTTGCATAATTAGCAATCACCTTAGCGGCTCTGCCTGTTGGTGCTAATAAAATAGCCTTTTTACCCGCACGAGCTAAATTATTTACCACCGTGCTTATTGCCGAAGTTTTACCAGTTCCGGCATAACCTTTTAAAATAAATACCTCCGATTCACTTTCGCTAAAAATATAGGCTGATAATTGCTTAAACAGCTCATTTTGAAGGGTTGTAGGTTCAAAAGGAAATGATTTTAGGAGTTGTATCTTAAACGATTCGCAAGCATTTATCATGAAATCAAAAATATTTTTCAAAGATACGATTGATTTATGCTTAAAAATTTTTACGATTAAAAAAAAATTGTAGATTTGCGTTCAGTCAAATATAAAAACAATATAGAATGTTACAATTTATTATCATAACCGTTTTGGGAATTGCCTTAACTATTTTTTTAGCAAAAGGAATTGTTACCTTTATCCCTAAAAAGTTTCAATCCATAATATCACTTGTTTTATGGATATTGATTATTTTCTTGGGATACAAAGTTTATTCAGGCATTATGTCTCCTATCAACTTTAACAAACATAAAGTAGTTAAATTCGCAAAAGTGATTGATAATTTAAAGATTATTAGAGATGCCGAAATCGCTTATAAAACAATTACTGGAAATTATACTGCCGATGGCGATGCTTTAATTAAGCTTATTGAAAATGAAAAGTTCCCCATTTTGCAAACAAGAGAAGTGGTTGTTTCTGTAAAAAAAGGTCGCATTACCGTTGACGAAGAGCGAAAAGTTGTTGACACCATTGGATTTGATCCAGTTATAAACCATTTTAAAGACAGAGATTATAAAAACATGCTATTAGTTCCGGGAACAGATGCTAAATTTGATTTGAAAGTAGGTTTTATTGAAAAAATTGAGGGTTTGAAAGTTCCCGTTTTTTTAGCGCAAGTTGATAAAGCAATTGTTTTAAAAGGTGAAGATATTTCACTTATTAAACAAGAAAAAGAACAACTCGGTGGGGATAATATTAGAGGCGCTTTTGTTTCAGTTGGTTCTCTTGATGATATTGTAACAAATGGAAACTGGCCTCCTTCTTATGACAAAGCAGAACACAGAGCCGCTAAAGTTAATAAACAATAATTTAATTTTAGCAACTCCTAATCATTATACATTATCCATCCAGCTCAGTTTGGATGGATTTTCTTTTTGTATCTATAACAATTTTGAAACTTGTTTAGAAGTTTTACAACACCATTATTTTAAAGCTAAAAGCCCAGAAGCGCTTTTAAGTCAAGTTGAACGCATATTTGCTAGCGAACCCTTGCTAAACAAGCCTTTTAACAAGGTTACGGTTTCTCATGTTAATAACCTTTCAAGCTTAGTTCCCAAAAGTTTATTTGATAAAAATCAGCTTAAAAGTTACCTAGATTACTCGGTTAAAACCTTAGAAAATGATTTTTTTGACTTTGACGAATTAACGGTTATCAATGCAGTAAACGTATATATTCCCTATGTTAACGTCAATAATTATCTTATAGACAAATTTGGAAGTTTTACTTTTAATCACTTTTCGAGTTTGCTAATTGAACAATTAATTAGTCAAAACAGCTTGAGCAACGACGCTCAACTATTTGCACATATCAGTGAAACCCACTTTGAAATTATTGTCATTCAATCTCAAAAACTACTTTTATACAATACCTTTAACTATCAAACTAAAGAGGATTTTATTTACTATATCTTGTTTGTTGCCGAACAATTAGCCCTAAATCCGAATACCTTTAACCTCTTTTTATTGGGTGCTATTTCAAGCTCTGATAAGCTTTTTGCCATCGCCTATAAATATGTTAAAAATGTTAAGCTTTATAACTTTGCGCTCAAATACAAACCCCTATTTACTTTATCGGAATCACAACAACGGCAATTTTTTTGTCTTTTACACCAACAATAATGCGCATCATATCTGGAAAACATAAGGGAAGGCGCATCACTGCGCCAAAAAATGATAGCATCCGTCCAACAACTGATTTTGCAAAAGAGGCGCTGTTTAACATTTTAAACAACCAATTTTATTTTGACGCGATTTCGGTTTTAGATTTGTGCTGTGGCATAGGCAGCATCAGCTTTGAATTTGCCTCGCGAGGATGCACCAACATTACGAGTGTTGATGAACAGTTGAGTACTTTAAAATTTATCAATGGCGTGGCTAAAGATTTCGAGTTTAAAATCGATACCTTTAAGAGTGATTTGTATAAATTCCTCGATAAAACCAATCAAAAATATGATGTTATTTTTAGCGATCCACCTTATAGCTTTACGGATGTACAATTTGAACAGATTGTAAACACTGTTTTTAGCCGTCAGTTATTAAATGAAGCGGGTTTGCTTATTATAGAACATTCAAAATCAAGCGATTTATCGGGTTTTCAAAATTATACTTATTCAAAAAAATACGGTGGTAGCGTTTTTAGCTTTTTTAGAATATTAGATTAGCTGTTTAAGAAAACATATCCTTTACCTTTTCAAAAAAAGATTTATCACTTTCTGATGGACTTGGCATAAAATTATCATCACTCGCCATGGCTTCAAAAAATTTGCGTTGTTCTTTGCTCAGGGTTTTTGGAGTCCACACATTGACATGAATTAACAAATCGCCTTTTCCATAACTTTCTATACTCGGAATTCCTTTTCCGCGCAAGCGTAAAATTCGTCCCGATTGGGTTCCTGGTTCAATTTTAATGCGAACAATGCCCGATAAAGTATCTAATTCTTTTGAACATCCTAAAACGGCCTCGCTAATGCTGATGTAAAAATCGTAATGCAAATTAAGCCCTTCGCGTTTTAAAATGTCGTGTGGAATTTCTTCAATCACCACCAACATATCACCTGCTATGCCATTTCCGGGTGCGGCATTTCCTTTACCTGCAACTTTAAGTTGAACGCCATCGGTAACTCCGGCAGGAATGCTAACACTTACGGTATCTTCATTAAAAACCATTCCATTAGCATCGGCTCCAGCCGGCTTTTTATCTAAAATTTGACCAGCACCTCCACAAGTTGAACACGTTGAAGCGGTTTGCATACGTCCTAAAATGGTGTTGGTAATTCTGGTAATTTGGCCACTTCCGTGGCAGGTTGTACAGGTTTTATAAGTTGCGCCCGAGGCTTGAACCATTCGACGGACTTTGACTTTTTTTTCGACACCATTAATAATTTCTTCAAGTGTCAATTTTACGCGAATTCTAAGATTACTTCCTTTAACTCTAGCCGAGCGACTGCCACTACCACCAAAACCACTAGAAAAACCGCCACCGCCAAAAGAGCTTCCAAAAATATCTCCAAAATGGCTAAAGATATCTTCCATATTCATGCTACCACCTCCAAAACCACCATTGCCATTGAATGCTTGATGTCCGTATTGGTCATAGCGTGCTTTTTTATCGGCATTACTCAACACTTCATAAGCCTCGGCAGCTTCTTTAAACTTAGCTTCGGCACTTGAATTTCCCGGATTTTTATCGGGATGGTATTGAATGGCTTTTTTGCGGTATGCTTTTTTAATTTCTTGAGCATCGGCATTGCGCGAAACCCCTAAAACTTCGTAATAATCTTTTTTCATAATGAGGTGTTCTTGTTGGGTTGGTTATTGACCTATAACCACTTTTGCGTATCTTATTACCTTTTCATTCAATTTATAACCTTGCTCAATAACGTCAATTACTTTCCCTTTTAATTCATCCGTTGGTGCAGGAATTTGCGTAATGGCTTCTTGAAAATCGACATCAAAGTTATCACCTGAATTAATTTCAATGCGTTTTAAACCTTTTTGTTGTAGCGTATTTTTATATTTATTGTAAATCAGTTGAACCCCTTCAAACGAATGTTTATCACCCGATTTTTCTATCTCTTTTAAGCCTCTGTCAAAATCATCTAAAATTGGTATTAAAGCGGTCATTAATTCTTGATTTGCCGTTCCGTATAATTCAATGCGTTCTTTGTTAGTGCGCTTTTTATAGTTTTCAAATTCGGCAAACAGTCTTAAAAATTTATCTTTTTCTTGTTGCAAATTTTCTTTAAGCTCCTTTTCTACTGACTTTTTTGCTGATTTTGATACTTTAGGCGCTTCTTGAACCGGCTCTTTTGGTTTTTCTTCTTTATTCATTTTTTATTTTTCAATAAGATTATGCTAAGGATAAGCAATTTTTTTGCCAATTTTAAAACTGTGTCAATTTGTCACGATTTATCTATTAAATAAATGCGATTTTATATTGAATCAATACGCGTTATTTTTGCACCAATGGCTCTTAAGCGTTCATCAATAGCTTCATAGCCGCGGTCAATTTGTTCAATATTGTGGATAGTGCTTGTGCCATCGGCCGATAATGCAGCAATTAACAAGGCAATTCCCGCTCTGATATCTGGAGATGACATGGTGGTGGCTTTTAAATTTGATTTGTGATTCATTCCAATTACCGTAGCGCGGTGTGGATCGCATAAAATAACTTTAGCGCCCATATCTATTAATTTATCGACAAAAAACAGGCGACTTTCAAACATTTTTTGATGTATGAGCACGCTGCCCTCAGCTTGAGTTGCAATCACCAAAACGATGCTCAACAAATCGGGTGTAAAACCAGGCCAAGGTGCATCGGCAATGGTTAAAATAGAACCATCTATATCATTTTGTATGCGGTAATGGTTTTGTGCCGGAATAAAAATATCGTCTCCAACTTTTTTTAGTTTAATGCCCAATTTTTCAAAAACTCTCGGAATGAGTCCTAAGTTTTCCCAACTCACATTTTTTATGGTTAAAGCCGATTTTGTCATAGCTGCCATACCAATCCAACTGCCGATTTCAATCATATCTGGCAGGATGGTATGCGTGCAACCGCTCAATGTTTTTACGCCTATAATTTTTAATTTGTTTGAACCGATACCCTCAATTTTAGCACCCATGCGCACCAACATTTTGCATAGTTGTTGAATGTAAGGCTCGCAAGCTGCATTGTAAATGTTGGTTATTCCTTTGGCTAAAACGGCTGCCATTATGATATTGGCGGTACCGGTAACCGATGCTTCATCTAGCAACAGATCCGTTCCGCGAAGCATTTTTGATTCAACTCCATAAAAAGATTCTGCCTCATTATACCTAAACTTTGCGCCTAGCTTAACAAAACCATCAAAATGGGTATCTAAACGACGTCGGCCAATTTTATCACCACCAGGTTTTGGAATATAAGCTTTGCCATAACGCGTTAATAAAGGACCTACAATCATTATTGATCCACGCAAGCCTCCGCCTTCATTTTTAAAAGCATCTGAACTTATATAATCTAAATCAATGGCATCTGCTTGAAAAGTATAGGTGTTTAGCGCAATTTTATGAGTTTTAACGCCAAGTTTTTTAAGAATATCAATCAGTTTATTTACATCTCTAATATTTGGAATGTTTTGAATTGTAACAATTTCGGGAGTCAATAAAACAGCACAAAGTACTTGTAGCGCTTCATTTTTTGCACCTTGAGGTATAATTTCACCCTTTAATTTATGTCCGCCTTCTATTTTAAAAGTAGCCATTAGTTATTGTCGTTTTTTAAAAAGTGATTTTTTAAAATTCTTATTTTTGTTGTTATTATTATTATTTACGATAGGTGTTGTTTTGCGAACAAGTTTTGAAGTTTCGGAAAGTACTTCATCATCGGCATTTAAATCAATTTCACCATTTGATAATTCTCTTAAATGTTTAAAAATTACCGCATCATCAACGGTATCTTTATTCCAATTTAAATAGCATTTTTTCATGTGATTGGCGATGACATAAATAAGCGCTTCCTTTAAATCGCCCGCTTCCCAAGTCAATGCGGTATCAATCATTATTTGAATATTATTGCCATAAAACCGGTATTTAGAAGCGGCTTTAGGATAAGCCAATGGTTCAGGTTTTTTATCAAAAGTTTCGCGCGATGGTTGTTCATAAGGAGAGTCCACTTCTAATTTAAAGTCGGACATAATAAAGAGCTGGTCCCATAGTTTGTGAGTAAAATCGGGCACATCCCTCAAGTGTGGTTGCAAGTTTCCCATAACGCTAATGATTGCATTTGCCATTTTTTGGCGTTCATTTTTATCGGCAATAGCCACACAATGATCAACCAATTTTTGAAGGTGTCGTCCGTATTCTGGGATGATTAAATGCGAGCGTCCGGAGTTATATTCTAGTTCGTAATCCATATTTGGAGCTTAATTTTTTGAGTAAAAAAAATATTTTTAAAGGCTTGCAAATTAGCATTTTTATTTAAGCTTTACAAGGACTGCTTCAGCCAATTATTTTAAGTTTGGCGAATTTTAAGAGTAAATTTTTGATTTCACTATTTTCGAACTTAATTTCGGCTTTTGTATTTGCGCCAAGTCCTTCTAAATTGGTAACGGTTCCCCTGCCAAAACGCTCGTGTTCAACCACATTTCCAATGGTTAATTTTATGTCAAATAGATTGTTGGAGTCAGATGAAGCTTCCTGAATTTTCTTTAAATTTTTAGGAACAACATTCACAATTTGAGGTGGTTGTGCCTTTTCAGGATTTTTCAATTTAAAAGTTTTATTCGAATTTTGCCACTTATTTTGCTGCGGTTCTTTTTCAAAATCATCCAATAAATTGCCGCTAAAAGGCTTTGAAGGAAAAGGTTTTAAGTAGTCAACATACTTTTCATCCAATTCTTTAATAAAGCGACTCGGTTCAGCATCAACTATTTTTCCCCATCTAAAACGGCTTTGTGCCAAAGAAATATAAGCTATTTTTTCGGCGCGTGTAAGCGCCACATAAAACAAACGGCGTTCTTCTTCGAGTTCGGTTCGCGTATTCATGCTCATCGCCGAAGGAAATAGATTTTCTTCTAAGCCCACTATAAAAACATACGGAAACTCTAATCCTTTAGCCATGTGAATGGTCATTAGGGAAACGCTTTCTTTATCATCCGCTTTCTCATTGTCTAAATCGGTTGCCAAGGCAACATCTTCAAGAAAATTGACAAGTGATACTTCTAAGCCGGCTTCGGTTTGTTTATCGGTAAAATCCTTGATGCCGTTGAGCAATTCTTGAATATTTTCGATGCGGCTAATGCCCTCGGGCGTGCTATCTTTATCTAAATCGGCCAACAAATGGATTTGCTTTATCACGTGTTCGGCCGTTTCATAAGCATTGTGATCTTGAGAAAATATTTGAAAACTCTGCATCATAGTTACAAAGTTTTGCAATTTAGTTTTTATGCCCAAATTTAAACCAAATTCTACTTTATCTAGGTTTTCTAAAATGGTATAAATTGACCGATTGTATTGATTAGCAACTACTACCAATTTTTCAACCGTTGTTTGCCCGATACCCCTAGCGGGATAATTGATGATGCGTTTTAGAGCTTCTTCGTCTTTAGGATTGATGAGTAAGCGCAAATAAGACAAAACATCTTTTATTTCTTTGCGTTGATAAAAAGACAAGCCTCCATATATTCTATAAGCAATATCCTTTTTGCGCAAGGCATCTTCAATGGCTCTTGATTGAGCGTTGGTGCGATACAAAACTGCAAAATCGGTATTTTTTACCTGCTGCTGCATCATCGTATCAAAAATGGTATCGGCAACAAAGCGACCTTCTTCATTATCGGTATAGGTATGCATGATTTTAACCTTTTCGCCGGCTTCATTTTGAGTCCAGATATCCTTGTCAATTTTTGCACGGTTATTGGCAATCACACTGTTGGCAGCCTGTACAATATTATTGGTAGAGCGGTAATTTTGTTCAAGTTTAAATATTTTAACCTCGTCAAAATCGCGTTGAAAATTTAATATATTGTTGATATTTGCACCTCTAAAAGCATAAATACTTTGCGAATCATCGCCCACCACACAAATATTTTGAAAGCGATTAGACAAAGCTTTTACAATTAAATATTGAGAATGGTTGGTGTCTTGATACTCATCTACCAAAATATAGCGGAATTTATTTTGATATTTTGCCAAAACCTCTGGAAAAAGCGACAATAATTCGTTGGTTCTCAACAGTAAATCATCAAAATCCATTACGCCTGCTTTAAAACACCTATCTATATAATTTTTGTAAATAGCGCCCATTTCAGGGCGACTGGCTTGTTTATCCGCTTCTTGAAGTTCGGAATTATTGCTGTAAGCTTTTACCGTAATCAAGTTATTTTTAAATTGTGAAATTCTTCCCAAAACCTGTTTTGCTTTATAGATTTCACTATCGAGCTTCATTTCATTAATGATGCTGGTGAGCAATTTTACAGAATCTTGGGTGTCGTAAATAGTAAAATTTGAAGGGAATCCTAATTTGTCGGCTTCGGCTCTTAACATCCGTGCAAACACGGCGTGAAAAGTCCCCATCCACAGGTTTTTAGCTTCGCTTTCGCCAACAATTTTAGCGATTCTATTTTTCATTTCACGCGCCGCTTTATTGGTAAAAGTTAAGGCTAAAATATTAAACGGATCAATGCCTTGTTGCATTAAATAAGCGATGCGGTAAGTTAAAACGCGCGTTTTTCCCGAACCCGCACCTGCAACAATAATCATTGCGCCATCTTTTTGCATGACGGCTTCTTTTTGAGCTTCGTTTAATTGGTTGAGATAAGACTTCACAGTGTATTTTAAAGAGGGTAAAAATACGACCAACTTTAGAAGCTTACAATAAAAGTTATTGACAAATTTTAGTACATTTGTCCGATTTTAAATCTTGGCTTCGTTAGCTTTTACCAAGCCTCAATTACAATTTTATGGAAGAAAAAAAATTCGATCTAAACTCATTGATAGGCTTTGTTTTATTAGCAGCTATTACGCTTTGGTGGATGTACACTAATCAGCCAACTGAAGCTGACAAACTTCAACAAATAAAAACTCAAGATTCTATAGCAAAAATTAAGCAGGTTAATGAAGTTAAAGCCAGTGAAACCCCTTTAAAAATTGATATTTTTAAGCAAGATTCTACCGGATTGGCTCAGGCTAAAAGTCTGCTAGGTGCTTTTGGTTATTCGGCAAGTTTGCCAAGTGCTACTGATAATGAAACGGTTTTAGAGAATGACTTATTAAAAATAAAAGTAGCCAATAAAGGCGGGCAAATTATCGAGATTCTCCTAAAAAAATATACCGATTACCAAAACAAACCAGTTTATTTAGTCAAAAATAACAATGCTCAATTTAACTTAGATTTTACCACTACCGATCATCGGAATTTAAATACTAAAGAATTTTATTTTGAGCCTACTTTAACCACTCAAAGTGATAAATCGGTGCTTTCTATGAAGCTAAAAACTTCGGAAACCACTTATTTAGAATACCGATATGAGTTGCTAAAAGACGATTATATGCTAAACTTTAGCATTGCAAGTAAAGGACTTGAATCAGCGGTAAATACTGAAAAAGCGATTGATTTAAATTGGCAGATAAAAACCATCCGCCAAGAAAAAAGCATTAAATACGAAAATCAATATACCACCTTGCAATATGCTTTTGACAATGGCGAATATGATTATTTAAATGCAGGGGCAAAAGACAAACAAAAAACCCTAACTAATGTAAATTGGATTGGCTTTAAACAGCAATTTTTTACGTCGGTTTTGGTTGCCGATAAGCCATTACCTAGCGCACTCATCATTTCTGATAATTTGGTTAATGACGAAGAACTTGACACGGTATTTACCAAAACGATGTCTGCAAAAATACCTTTAAGCTTTAAAAACAATCATTTAACTTATGACTTAAAATGGTATTTCGGCCCAAGCGATTATAACATTTTAAGCTCTTATAAAGACAAAGGTTTAGAACACATTATCAATTTAGGGTGGGGCATTTTTGGCTGGATTAATAAATATTTATTTATAAATTTCTTTAACTTTTTAAAAGGCTATATCAGCAGCTACGGAATCATTATTATATTGATGACCATATTTGTGCGCATATTAATGTCGCCTTTAGTTTATAAATCGTATGTGTCGAGTGCAAAAATGAAGGTTTTGCGTCCCGAAATGGAAGAACTAAACGCCAAATATAAGGGTAAAGAAAACGCCATGAAACGCCAACAAGAAACCATGGCGCTACAAAGCAAGGCGGGCGTAAATCCTATGGCCGGTTGCGTGCCTGCGCTCCTCCAAATGCCAGTATTCTTTGCCTTATTTAGCTTTTTCCCAGCCGCAATAGATCTGCGCCAACAAGGATTTTTATGGGCAAAAGATTTATCATCTTATGATGAAATTATCAATTTACCCTTTAACATTCCATTATATGGAAACCACGTAAGTTTATTTCCAATTTTAGCTTCAATTGCCATCTTCTTTTATATGATGATGACCCAAAGTCAGCAAATGAATATGCAACCACCCGCGCAAGAAGGCATGCCCGATATGTCTAAAATGATGAAAATCATGATGTATTTATCGCCCATTATGATGCTGGTTTTCTTTAACAATTATGGAAGTGGTTTGAGTTTATACTATTTTATTTCAAACTTACTCACCATTTTTATTATGCTCATCATTAAGCATTACATAATTGACGAAGCTAAAATTCATGCGCAAATTCAAGAAAATAAAAAGAAACCCTTAAAGCAAAGTAAATTTAGAGAAAAAATTAACGAAGCCATGAAAAAGGCACAAGAACAACAAGAACATCGTAAAAAATAGATTAAAGCCTTTAAAATTTTAAATAGTTGGTAAAGAAAATAATTTTTACCAACTATTTAGTTTTAGTTTTATAATTAAAATGTTATCCGCTAATAACTTTTATCAAAGTATAAAACTTGATAATTTAACAAAAATAAATCTTGCTTAATTTATTTATTTTGTTAGATTTGCTTAGTCTATAAACAAATTTAAAAGAGAGATATCTATGACCGAAAACGATTATACTGAACAAGAAGAGATTTTTTCACAAGTTTTACGCGCCGGAAGACGCACTTATTTTTTTGATGTTCGCGCTACAAAAGCCGACGATTTTTATTTAACCATAACCGAAAGTAAAAAATTTACCCACGATGATGGCTCCTTTCACTATAAAAAACACAAAATTTATTTGTATAAGGAAGACTTTCAAGAGTTTAATGACATGTTAAACCAAGCAACTTCATATATCATCAATCATAAAGGTGAAGAAGTTATTTCTGAACGTCATCAAAAAGATTATAAAAAACCAGGTGATGTGGATTTAATTAATGAATCTAATTCAGATGAATTACCTTCATCTGAAAGTTTTACCGATATCAAATTTGAAGATATTTAATATTTATTTAACATTTTAACGTTTTAACTTTTAACCGCTACCCTTTTTGGTAGCGGTTTTTTTATACCTTTACGCTTCAACATTAACCATTCAATCCAACTTCATGAAAAAATTTTTCACCTTTCTTTTTGTATTGGCAACATTGCAAAACTTCGCTCAAAAAAAAATTGATTTATCGTATTATTTGCCAAGCGATATCACCTACAACAAAGCCATTCCAACCCCCGAAAGCATTATTGGTTTTCAGGTGGGCGATTGGCATATAAGTCACGATAAATTAGTGAGTTATATGTATGCCCTCGCGCAAAGCTCCGACCGCATTACCATAGAAAATCGCGGCACTACTTACGAAGGTCGCCCGCTTTTGCTTTTAACCATAACATCGCCTAAAAATCATCAAAATTTGGCGCAATTAAAAGCCGATCACCTTAAACTTACCGATGCCAATATTTCATCAAAACTCGACATCAGCGAGATGCCTTTAGTGGCTTATCAAGGTTATTCTATTCACGGTAACGAACCTAGTGGTGCAAATGCCGGACTTTTAGTTGCTTATTATTTGGCTGCAGCCGAAGGTGATTATATCAATAATTTGCTTGACCATACCATTATTTTATTTGATCCTTCACTAAATCCAGATGGTTTACAACGCTTTTCTACTTGGGCAAATATGCATAAAAGCGATAATTTGGTTACTGATAGCAACGACCGAGAATTCAATGAATCATGGCCAGGTGGCCGAAGCAACCACTATTGGTTTGATATGAACCGCGACTGGCTGGTAACACAATTGCCAGAATCTAAAGCGCGAATTTCAACTTTTCAAAGTTGGTTTCCCAATGTATTGACCGATCATCACGAAATGCAAACCGATGGCACTTACTTTTTTCAACCAGGCATTCAAAGTCGCACACATCCATTAACGCCCAAAATGAATCAAGATCTTACCAAAAAAATTGCCGCCTTTCACGCCAAAGCAATGGATAAAATTGGTTCCTTATATTATAGTGAAGAAAGTTTTGATGATTTTTATTATGGCAAGGGTTCAACTTATCCTGATATTAATGGTGGCATCGGCATTTTATTTGAACAAGCAAGTTCGCGCGGCCACGCACAAGAAAGTGTTAATGGCATTTTAACGTTTCCATTTACCATCCGAAATCATGTTACCACAGCTCTTTCAACTATGGATGCCGATTTAAATTTGCGCACAGACCTCTTAAATTACCAACGCAATTTTTATGTCAATGCTCAAAACGAAGCTAAAAACAATAAACAAAAAGCCATTGTAGTCGGATCTTTAAAAGACAAAGGCTCAAGCTACCAATTCGCAAAAATGTTAGAACGCCAACACATTACTTTTCACGCCCTAAAAAATGATATGGACGCAAATGGCAAACATTTTAATAAAGAAAATAGCATCATCATTCCGCTTGAGCAAAAAAATGTGCGTATGATCAATGCCATGTTTGAAAAACGAACACAATTTGCCGACAGCTTGTTTTATGACATATCGGCTTGGACCTTACCACTCGCCTTTAATTTAGATTATGCTTATTTAAACCTTACCGATAAGCTTGGAACGCAAATCACAAATATGGAATTTGAAAAGGGTAAATTGAGCAATCAAAGTCAATATGCTTATGTTTTTGAATGGCACAATTATTATGCACCAGCAGCACTACAAGCCTTGCTAAAAAAAGGATTACGCGCAAAAGTAGCGCTAAAACCTTTTAGTGTTGAAGGCCATTCTTACGATTATGGCAGCATAATGATCCCTGTTCAAAATCAGGATCTTAACGCACAAGAATTGGCGATGGTAATGACAAAAATTGCCCAAGATTTTGGGATAAACATCACCTCATTAAGCACTGGTTTAACCGAGGGAATTGACTTGGGAAGTCCTAATTTTGAACCTTTAAAAGCCTTAAATGTCGCTGTTTTGGTAGGTGAAGGTATTGCAAGTGCTGATGCCGGTGAAATTTGGCACACTTTTGACACCCATTATAAAATACCCATCTCAAAATTAGATGCCAATGAATTGAGCCAATTCGACTTAACAAAATATACGGCGATTATCATTCCGAGTACTTACGGTGATTTATCAAAATCATCTACCGAAGCACTAAAAGCCTATACTCAAAATGGTGGTGTGGTAATAGCCTATAGAAATGCGGTTAGATGGTTAGCAAAATCGGATTTTATAAAACTTGATTTTGAAAAATCAAAAGCGCTAACTAAAAACATTCGTTTTGAACAACGCGATGATTTTAATGGCGCACAGGTAATTGGTGGTGCTATTTTTGATGCAAAACTCGATTTAAGCCACCCCATCAATTTTGGGTATACCAATAATCACCTCGCCATGTTCCGAAATACAACCCTATTTATAAAACCTGACTCTACCAATTATGTAAATCCCATTCAATATACAGCTAATCCGCTTTTGAGTGGTTATATTTCTAAAGAAAATTTAAAGGTCATTGGCAATACTATTCCCTTTAAAGTTAGCAATTTAGGTAAAGGAAAAGTTATTGTCTTTACTGATAATACCAATTTTAGAGCCTTTTGGTATGGCACTAATAAAT
>PFPU01000200.1 GCA_002793215.1 Flavobacteriales bacterium CG_4_10_14_0_2_um_filter_35_18 | reverse complement strand
GAAGATAAACAGCTTCGAGGTCCCTGAAATCTTAAAAAATGCAAAAATTTTAGTATCCTCACAGCCCAATACGGTTAGAGCAAGTGGTGGATTTCCAACAAAGTTAGGTGAGTATTTGGCATCTGGTACACCTGCTTTATTCACAGATGTTGGTGAAAACTCCAAATATGTTAAAGACGGAGTACATTTGTTTTTTGCTAAATCAGGAAATCCTAATGATTATGCAATAAAACTAAGGTATATACTTAATAATTATGAAAAAGCGCAGAAAATGGCTAAAGAAGGCAAGGGTTTTGTGTTTGAGAATTATTCTCACGAAAAACAAGGAATGTACCTGCTAGAATTTTTAAAATCAATATAAAATCAAAATAGAGTTATAGTATGATAAATAAAAAATTATTAATCACCGGCGGCACAGGCTCTTTTGGGCAAGCCGTGCTCCATCGTTTCTTAAAAACCGATGAATTTTCTGAAATCAGAATCTTTAGTCGGGACGAAAAAAAACAGGACGACCTTCGCAAGGAACTCAATAATCCAAAAGTAAAATTTTACATTGGCGATGTACGAGATATGCGCTCGGTTGAAAGCGTCGTGAAAGGTGTTGATTATATTTTCCACGCAGCAGCCCTTAAACAAGTGCCTTCCTGTGAGTTTTTCCCCATCGAAGCGGTAAAAACAAATGTACTGGGAACTGAAAATGTGCTAGATGCCGCAATAAAATTTAGTGTAAAAAATATGGTAATTTTAAGTACGGATAAGGCGTGTTATCCCATTAATGCGATGGGTTTATCGAAGGCAATGATGGAAAAAGTGATGATTGCCAAGTCAAGAAATGAAGAAAAAACCACCCTTTGTGGTACGCGCTATGGCAATGTTATGGCAAGTCGTGGTTCAGTTATTCCTCTTTTCATTGAGCAATTAAAAGCAAAAAGCCCTATTACAATAACAGATCCCAAAATGACGCGCTTTATGATGACCTTAGAAGATGCCGTGGATCTTGTTTGGTTTGCTTTCAGAAACGGAAAACCCGGCGATATTTTCGTTCAAAAAGCACCTGCGGCAACTATTGAAACACTGGCTATTGCCTTGAAAGAACTCTATAAATCTGATATTCCCATAAACATCATTGGCACGCGTCACGGCGAGAAACTTTACGAAACGTTGGTAAATCGTGAAGAAATGGTCAAAGCTATCGACTTAAAAAACTATTATCGCATTCCTGCTGATAACCGCGACCTTAACTACGGTAAATACTTCTCCGAAGGTGAAGAGCATGTAAGCCAAGTAGAAGAATACCATTCGCATAATACGAAGATTTTAGATGTGGAAGGGATGAAGGAGTTGCTGATGAAACTGCCGGAGATTAGGAAGGATGTGATTAGTGATTAGTGATTGGGGATTAGTAAAATTGTAAATTGATAAATATGACTCGAACACACAAAGATTTAGATGTTTGGAAGAAATCTATAGATTTTGTGACCAAAATATATAAAGTAACCGAGACTTTTCCCAAATCAGAAATGTATGGACTAAGTTCCCAAATAAGACGCGCTTCGGTTTCAATTCCCTCTAATATAGCTGAAGGTTCAGCTCGAAAAGGAAAGGTAGAATTTAAACAATTCCTTTATATTTCCTTATCCAGCGCAGCAGAAGTAGATACACAGCTATTAATCTCATTGAATTTAGGTTATTTAGAGCTATCTAAATATGAAGACTTGGGAAGTCAATTAGAGACAATTTCGAAAATGTTACAAGGTCTTATAAAGTCCATAGATAAATAACAAATTACCAATCACAAACCACCTGTTACTAATTACCAAATGTCAAAGCAGCAACCACCAATTACCAATCACCAATCACCAATTACAATTGGCATTACAGGCCAAGCTGGCTTCGTAGGAACTCACTTATTTAACTTTCTTGGAATTCAGGAAAACGTAGAACGAATCCTATTCAGAGATGAATTTTTTCAAGACGAAAAAGTCCTTCAAGCCTGGGTCTCTCAATGTGATGTAATCGTTCACCTCGCAGCCCTTAATCGCCATAACGACCCAGAAGTAATCTATAAAACGAATTTAGAATTGGTTCAAAAGCTAATTTCCGCTTGCGAAGCCACCAACTCAAAACCTCATATCCTCTTCTCCTCTTCGACTCAAGAAGAAAAAGATAATCTCTACGGCAAATCCAAGAAGGAAGGTCGTGAACTCTTTGAAAAATGTGCTGAACGCAATGGTGCGCAATTCACAGGACTTATTATTCCAAACGTATTTGGCTCCTTTGGAAATCCTTACTATAATTCATTCATCGCCACATTCTGTCACCAACTAACTCATGGAGAACAGCCAAAAATAGAGGTTGATGGAGAAGTAAAATTAATTTATGTGGGAGAACTGGTTAAAGAAATATTCTCTGTAATTAGTGATTCGTTATTAGTAACTAGTCACCAATCACTAATCACCAATCACCAATTACAATTCACCACAGAAATCAAAGTATCCAAAGTGCTTTCATTTCTTGAATCCTACAAATCAAACTACTTCGAAAAAGGAATCATCTCCAATCTGGACAATGAATTCGAAAAAAACCTTTTCAATACCTTTCTCTGTTATATCGACCACAAAAGCTTTTTTCCTTTTCAGCTCACAAAACATTCGGATGAGCGGGGCTCTTTTGTGGAGACCATCAAGTTAAACAGCGGTGGGCAGGTTTCGTTTTCGACTACGGTTCCCGGAATCACACGCGGAAATCATTTTCATACCCGAAAAGCAGAGCGTTTTGCCGTAATCAAGGGAAAAGCCAGAATTGAGTTGAGGAAAATTGGTACTGAGGAGGTTTTGAGTTTTGAATTGGATGGAGATAAGCCGTCTTTTGTGGATATGCCCATCTGGTACACCCACAATATCACTAATATAGGAAATGAGGATTTATATACCATTTTTTGGATCAATGAGCATTATAATGCAGAGGATGGAGATACTTTTTTTGAAATTGTGTAATCAGTAATCAGTAATTAGTAATCAGTAATTAGTAATCAGTAATTGGTAATTAGTAATCAGTAATTAGTAATTAGTAATCAGTAATTAGTAATCAGTAATCTGATTACAATTCAGTATTCACTAAATATAGAAAATGAAAACGCACAAAGACTTAAATGTTTGGATAAAGGCTGTTGAATTAGTAACTTTAATATATAAAGAAACCAACAGCTTTCCGTCATCCGAAATATACGGATTAACAAGTCAAATAAGAAGAAGTGCAGTATCAATTCCTTCTAATATTGCTGAAGGAGCAGGAAGAAATTCAAAAAAGGAATTTTCACGATTTCTTTCGATTTCTATTGGTTCTGCTTCTGAACTAGAGACTCAATTGATAATTTCAAGAAATCTTGGATTTATAGAGGACCCGACTTTTGAAAATATTATTACAGAGCTTGAAGATATTAGAAAAATGACTTCAGGTCTAATAAAGTCAATAGATATAAAGTAAAATTTCAATAATGATAGAAAAACTAATCACAGATCACAGATCACAGATTACTAAGCTAAAAATAATGACCGTAGTCGGCACGCGCCCGGAAATCATCCGCCTTTCCGCTACTATCAAACGACTCGACAAATACACCCATCAGATTTTTGTCCACACAGGCCAGAACTATGATTATGAACTTAACGAGATTTTTTTTGAGGATCTTGGTCTCCGCAAGCCCGACCACTTCATGAATGTGGATACTAGTAGCTTAGGTATTGCCATTGGCGATATTATTAAGAAAACCGAAGAACTCATCAATCTTGAAAAACCTGATGCTTTATTAGTCTTAGGTGATACAAACTCTTGTCTTTCAGCTTATATGGCCAAGCGTAAGCACATTCCCATTTTCCACATGGAAGCAGGTAACCGAAGTTTTGATTTCAATGTACCCGAAGAAGTAAACCGTCGCATCATCGATCATATTGCCGACTTCAACTTGGTTTATACAGAGCATGCCCGACGACATCTCATAGCCGAAGGACTCCAACACCGCCGCATCTACCTCACCGGCTCACCCATGTTTGAAGTCCTTCAACAAAATATGGAGAAAATTCAAAACTCTGATGTTTTGCAAAGGTTGAACGAACAAATCACTAATCACCAGTTACCAGTTACTAATCACCAATCACCAATCACCAATCACGAATACTTCCTAGTCTCCGTCCACCGCGAAGAAAACGTTGACATCCCAGAAAATCTACAAAAAATACTTACCATTCTCAACACACTCGCTGAAACCTATAACCTTCCAGTAATAGTTTCCACTCACCCTCGTACACGCAAAAGGATTGAAATGCTGGGAAAAGACAAAAAACAAAAGGAAAAAGATAAAAGTATTAAGGCAGAAGGATTAAGTAATAAGCCAGAAGAAACACTAAACTTTGAACATGGAACTTTGAACTTTGAACCTGAAACTTTAAATCCCCTCATCCACTTCCTCAAACCCTTCGGTTTCACCGACTACGTCCACCTCCAAATGAACGCCCTCTGCACCATCTCCGACTCAGGCACCATCAGCGAAGAATCAGCTATACTCAACTTCCCTGCCATCAGCCTCCGTCAATCTATGGAGCGCCCCGAAGCCCAAGACACTGGGTCAATAATATTGACAGGCTTCGAACCGGATGTGGTTTTGAATGCCATTGCAACTGTAATAGAGGAGTATAAGGAAAAAGTAAAAAGTAATAAGTCAGAAGTAAAAAGTAATAAGTCAGAAGTAAAAAGAAATAAGTCAGAAGTAATAAGTCAGAAGTTGGAAGTTGAAAGTCAAGAAACTTCTTCCTTCTCCCTTAATCCTTCTGCCTTTCCTCCTCCTTTTGCCTTAATCCTTAATCCTTCTGCCTTAAACGACACTTCTGCCTTAATACTTAATCCTTCTGCCTTTATTCCTGCCTTCCCTCAAGAATATTTCATTCCCAACACCTCCTGGCGCGTTCTTAAACTTATTCTTGGTAATACTAAATTGAGTAACAAATGGTGGGGAGTAAACAAATAGTTCTTATAACTGATAATTTTCCGTATGGAGGAGCAAGTGCTAATCTTTTAAGAAATTTT
>PFPU01000118.1 GCA_002793215.1 Flavobacteriales bacterium CG_4_10_14_0_2_um_filter_35_18 | reverse complement strand
ATCGCCAAACAACTACTAAAAGATGATGGAGTAATTTTTATTTCTATTGATGATAATGAAGTAGCACAACTTCAAATTTTATTGGACGAAGTTTTCGGAGAAGAAAATTTTATAGCATTAGCACCAAGAAAAACTGGTGCAGGTTCAGCCGCTACCCGTTCAGATTCAGAATTAAGAAAGCTTAATGATTATGTTTTTATTTATCAAAAAAATCAATTGGTATTTAAGCAAAAACATATGGGAGAAAAAACTTTCCCATATTCAGACGACCTTGGTGATTACCTTTTAGCTCAATTTCAAGCATCAGGTTCTGATGCAACAAGAACAGCCCGACCAAAAATGTATTATCCAATATATGTATTAGAAGACGGAACACTTACAACAGAAGAACCATCATCTTATATAGAAATTCTTCTGCCAAATAAAGTAAACGGTCAAGATGGTAGATGGCTATGGAAGCCAGAAAAATTTGAGAAGGATAATAAACATTACATAAATTACGAAGCAGGTAAAATACAAAGAAAGGTCTATTTTGACCCTGAAAAAGACAATAGTATTTATCAAGTTGAAAAAGCTTGGCTTGACCAATTTTCAAATGCATCAGGAACGAAAAGTTTTAATCAATTATTTGAGCCCAAAAAAGGGATTTTCAGCAATCCTAAACCAGTCGACCTAATAAAACATTTAATCACTTTGATTAATTCTGAAGATGATAAAAGTGTCATAATACTTGATTTTTTTGCAGGTAGTGGAACTACTGGAGAAGCTGTAATGCAACTAAATTCTGATAATTGCCGAGATATGCAATTCATTTTAGTTCAAATTCCAGAATTAATTGACCCAAAGAGAAATAAAATTGCTTTTGACTTCGTAAAAGAAGAATTAAAAGTAGAAACTACAATTTTTGAAATCACAAAAGAGCGTTTAATCAGAGCATCAAAAAAGACAAAAGAGAATAACAAAAATAAAATTGATACAAAAGAAATAGAAATAAAGACATTACAAGGAAAGTTAGATTTAGATGATAAAGGAGAGAAAATCAAACAATTAAATGCTGAAATCAAATCTTTAAAACAACAAGACCTTGGATTTAAAATTTTTGAAACCACAGCTATTTGGGAAGATTATGATTTTGAAGCGGACGAATTAAACAACCAAACAACATTGTTTGACGAAAGTAAACTCACCGAAGATGATATTAAAGCCTTGCTTATAACCTGGAAAACTTATGACGGTATTGCATTAACACAAGAATTAGAAAAAATAGATTTAAGCGGTTACACCGCTTATTATGGAAACGGTAAGTTGTATTTGATGGATAAAGGTTTCACAACCGAGAACCTGAAAAACTTACTTGAGAAAATTGATTCGGACAAAAAATTCAATCCTACGTCAATTATTGCATTTGGCTACCACTTTGAAAGTAAAAATTTACGTGAACTTTCTGAAAATGTAAAGTCATACGCCAACAAGAAAAAAATTGATATTGATTTTATAACAAGATATTAATATGAAAGGATTTAATTTTGAAAAGAATCTTAACCATCAATCACACGCAGTAGAAAGCTCTATTGCCGTGTTTGAGAATATTAGTCTTGTTCAGCCAACAGAAGCAGATAAAAACTATATCAATCCTGCATTTGATTTTTTAAGCGATTGGGCTTATCCGCAAAATTTAAGAGCTGTGCAAGAAAGTAACGGTATTGATGAAAAAATCAAGCGTAACAGCAACATCATTGATATAATGATGGAGACTGGAACAGGAAAAACCTACACTTACACCAAAACCATTTTTGAACTCAATAAGCACTACGGTATCTTCAAATTTATTGTTGTTGTGCCTACGCTATCTATTAAAGCCGGAACTATTGACTTTTTGAAATCAGACAGTAGCCGTGAGCATTTCAAAGAGCAATACGGTAAAACACTTCACTTACACATTGTAGAAAGTCAGAAAAGCAACAAAAGTAAAAAGTCATTCCTACCGCCAGCAGTGACAAGCTTTGTCAATGCAGGTAATTTTGAAAAAAACAGTATTCAAGTGATGATTATCAACGCAGGTATGATTAACTCGGAAACTATGCAAAAGAGTTTTGACAAAGGGCTTTTTGACAAATATACAGTGCCATTTGATGCTATCGGAGCAACAAAACCCTTTATGATTATTGACGAACCACATAAATTTGCACAAGGCAACAAAACTTGGGAAAACGTACAAAAAATGAAACCACAATTTATTTTGCGTTATGGTGCAACTTTTCAAGGATATGAGAATTTGATTTACACTTTAACCGCAGTTGATTCATTCAACAGAAATTTGGTGAAAGGTGTAATCGGACACATCACAGAATTTGAGAGTGGTAAAAACGCAATTGTTAAGTTCATTGATTCGGACGGCACAGAAGCCCGTTTTGAATTGATAGAAAATGATAAACGCAAAACAGTTACCATAACCAAAAAGGAAAGTCTAAAAAAGATTCATTCCGAGATGACCGACTTAACGATTGAAAATTTGAACAAAAGCACGGTTGTGTTATCCAACGGTTTGGAAATGAAAAAGGGCGATAAAATCAATCCTTATTCGTATGCCGAAAAGTTGCAGGAAACAATGATTCAAAAGGCAATCAAGCATCATTTTGAAATTGAAAAACAACTCTTAACAAGAGAAGTAAAAATTAAACCATTAACGCTTTTCTTTATAGATAATATTGACGAATACCGAAACAAAGACGGATATATCCGCAAAACTGTAGAACAATACATTGAAGCAGAAATAAAAGAACTTTTGAAAACCGAAAAGGATATTTTTTACAAATCATACCTTGAAAAAACGTTAATTGATGTTTCTGCAACACACGCAGGTTATTTCTCCAAAGACAATACAGAAAAAGACGAAGCCATTGAAAAAGAAATAAACGAAATTTTGCACGACAAACAAGCAATGCTTGATTTAGAAAATCCAAGACGATTCATTTTTTCTAAATGGACTTTACGTGAAGGATGGGACAATCCCAATGTTTTTCAGATTTGTAAACTCCGAAGCAGTGGTAGTGAAATATCAAAATTACAGGAAGTTGGTCGTGGTTTGCGTTTACCAGTAAATGAATACGGCAATCGTGTAAAAGACGAACAATTTTATCTCAACTACTTTGTGGACTTTACAGAAAATGATTTCGTAGATAAACTCGTAAATGAAATCAATCAGAAATCAGGTGCAATCTCAATAGAACAAATTCCTGACAAACTTTCTGATATAATGATTAAGAAAATTTGCGAACTATACGAAACGACAGAAGATAAACTATTAGAAGTTTTGGATTCAAACAATGTAGTTACAAGAACAAATTCATTTAAAACTGGTGGCTTCGATTATATTAAGCAAAACTATCCGCGAATTTTTGAAGGCGTTAATTCTAACAAAGTTCGCAAAGCTACAGACCCGAAAAAGAAAGTTGTTGTAAGAACAGAGAAATACCAAGAGCTTAAAGACCTTTGGGAAAAACTAAACGAAAAGGTAATTCTGGAATACAAGTTTGACAATGAAGCAGGATTTAAAACACTGTTTACAGACTTTTTAAAAGAACAAAAAGACGATTTCACTACAGACGGAATAAACGAAAGAATTTCAAAAATTGAAATCAAAGACAATAAGGCAGTTGCAAACGAACCTGAATCGGTTTACAACCGAAAGACTGCAACCATTTCAATAATGAAATACAGCGATTTTCTTATAGAACTTTCAAAAATCTTAAACATAAATATCAAGACACTTCATCAATCAATCATTGATGCAGGAACAGACATAAACAAATTCCTAAATCAAACAACTTTACGAGTAATCAAACAAAACTTCGACCATTACTTAATGGCAAATGCTATTGACAAATTCAGCATTGAGTATAAAAAAGTTTCAAACAACATTCATCCAACCAAACTGACAGATGAGAAAGGAAATGTGCTAAAAGAAATTTCCGCTTCTGATGTTGGAGTTTTGTTTACTGACGAAGGCGTTGCTAAAACATACCTTTTAGATGAGTTGTATTATGATTCAGACTTAGAGAAAACAAATATAAAAACCGATATCAAGGAAGTAATTGTATTTACAAAGATTCCTAAGAATTCAATAAAAATACCGGTTGCAGGTGGCAAAAGCTATTCGCCTGACTTTGCATATGTATTAAAATTCAAAGACGGTGAGCAAAAACTTCATTTCATTGTTGAGACAAAAAATGTAAAAAGCGAAGAAGGTCTAAGAGATGAAGAAAAATATAAAATAAAACACGCTGAAAAATTCTTTGCCGGCAAAGTTAAAATAGAGTTCTGTACGCAGTTTAGTAATAACAAAATAGTTGACTTAATAAAAAATATTTCAGTTAATGAATAATCCGACACCAATAAGCCAACGCATTTTGCAAGCACATTGCCAAAGCCGCACAAGCCAACGCTACAACCAAAGCTTTGTCAAAGAGCTTGCAAATCCAACGCACAACCGACTGACAGACAGGACGAAAGAAGAACACCGAACCGATAATACGGGTTTTGCAAAAGTGGCGGTTCAGTGCTCCGCAGACACATTTGTGGTTAATCAAAGTGCAGTTCTCCGCATCAACATTTGTGATGAAAATCGCCACCTTCGCTAAGCCCCAAACCGTTGCGAAAGTGCTACTTAGAATAGCCATAAAAATTAAAAAGCGCCAAAAGGCGCTTTCTTATTTATTTTACCAAAACCCGCCATCCAAATTTATCTTCAGATTGGTTGGTTTGAATATCGGTTAAATATTTTTTCAATTTCAAAGCGTAACTATCGTTTGGTATTGGGGTTTCGTAAGCTTCATCTTTATATTTAAAGCCTAAAACAGGACTGATAACCGCGGCTGTTCCTGCTCCAAAAATTTCTTTTAAAGAACCATCTTTAGCAGAGGCAATCAATTCCGATACGGTAACATAGCGCACCTCAACTTTATAACCCTTTGATTGAGCCAGCGTAAT